>NZ_JBHUQE010000010.1:0-137779 GCF_042687825.1 Sedimentitalea sediminis
GCCGATTTGTGCAACAAGGCCAGGACTAGTGTCTCAGATGCCGGTAGTTGATATTCTAAAGAACCTTACCGACAACGCCGATCATAAACTATCTGAATAGCAGTGAGAATTCAGGCTTTATCTTGACATGTAGACCCAATCGCCCGGGACCCCGTCCCGGGCCGCGCCCGACCTCCCCCACGGAGAGGGCGCATTTCATGCCCCCTCGATGCTGACGCACCCCTCCGGCCTCATTTGATCCACCGGATCAAATGCAAGGCGGCCTCCGGCCCGAGGTCGGGCACGGCCCTGATGGTGCGCAATGTGGCCGCTGCGTCCGGGGCGCCGCCCGTTCGACCCTGAAACTGTCCCCCGGACAGTTTCCGAGACGGGCTTCACCCTCCCCGTGACGCCAGTTAGGGTGTGCAGATCAAACATGGCGCGCCTCTGGAACGACGGGGTGTGCAGCCGCCGATAGCGCGGCGGTATCGGTGGGGACCAGACGACAGCCCGGTTAACCCCTTGGAAACAGCGGTTGACGTAGCCTGCAATCCGGTCCCAAAATCGTCCCCGGGGTGCCGTGACCAGGTCACCGCCGCCGGGCAGGTGCATGGTCTTGCGACCCGACCCGAACCGACCCGCTGCATGAGGCCCCATATGGTTGCCAGGATACGAACGCTTATGATCGCCACCCTGATCGCCGCCGCGACGGGCTTTCCGGTCATGGCCCCGGCCCAACCGACCGAATGGCAGCGCGTGCAGGACTGGACCATCTCGTTCTACCCGACCGCCGGCGGTTGTCAGGCCTTTGCCATATTCGAGGATTTGACCGCCTTTTTCATCGGTTATGACACCACTGGCGACGTTCTGGCGCTGGATGTAACCATCATGGACAAGCGCTGGGCCTGGATCGAGGATGGCGGCGCATACCGGGTGCGGCTGCGCTTTGGCGACCAAAGCCCCTGGACCCTGAACATGGACGCGTTGTGGCTGAACGGCATTCCCGGCATGCATATCCTGATCGATGCCGCCTCGGGCGATGCCGAACAGTTCATTGCGCAGTTTCAGCGCGAGCACGAGATGCAGTTCCAGCATGGCCAAACCCGACTGGGCCGCTATCCGCTGGATGGCTCGCGCAAGGCGTTTCAGCAGGTCCGCGACTGCCAGAGCCACTACGACAAGACCGTGTCCCGCGCGCCGGTGCCGGCCGGTTCGCTGGCGCTGAACGACGCGCCGGAAAAGGACACGCGGGCAACGCAGTAACCGGCACGGCGCATTGCGGGCTTGCCAACCTGTCGGTTGCGCGTGAACATGGCGCGATCTGGGACCTGGGCACATGCAGCATTTTGACGACATCTTTGACATCGCCGCCGGTCGCCACGGCGGCTCTGACGCGCTGAACCAGCAATTGACCCGACCGGTGCCGCCGGAAACTCTGCGCGATCTGCCCGAGGATCGCTGGCTGTCGATCATCACGCGCTGCATCTTTCAGGCCGGGTTCAGCTGGAAAGTCATCGAGGCCAAGTGGGACGGGTTCGAGACCGCTTTTGACGGGTTCGACCCGGGAAAATGCGCGATGATGGATGACACCAAGTTCGACGCGCTGTTGCAGGACAAAAGCATCGTGCGCAATGGAACCAAGATCGCCACCGTGCGGGACAACGCCGCCTTTCTGCTGGAACTGCGCGACCAGGGCGGGGCCGGCGCGGTACTGGGCGGCTGGCCGAGCACCGATTTCATCGGTCTTCTTGATCTGCTAAAAACCCGCGGCGCGCGCCTGGGCGGTGTCTCGGGTCAATATGCGATGCGTTTCGCCGGACGCGACAGTTTCATCCTGTCTCGGGACGTGACCGCCCGGCTGATCGCCGAAGGCGTCATCGACAGGCCCGCGGCATCGAAAACCGCGATGCGGGCGGTTCAGCAGGCGTTCAACACCTGGATGGAACAGTCTGGCCGGTCCCTGACTGAAATCAGCCGGGTGCTGGCAATGAGCCTGTGACATGGGCGCTCCGAGGTTTTGCACTGCGCGCCCGTGGGATCTGTCATCGATCGAAAGGGGAAAACCCGTCGCCATGATCGCGCGCCTGCTGTTTCTGGCTTGGCTGCTGGTCGGATGCGGCCGCCCGCTGACCGAGACCGAAACTGAGTTTGCCCATGCCCTGCAGGGCGCTGAACTGAATACCCAGCGGGTGCGCCTGGTCCGGGGCGCGCCGGTCGCCGCCGTCACCTTTCGCCGCGAGCCGCGCCCCCGGCTGACCTGCCGCGAGCGCATTCTGCCGCCGGCCAGGGGCGAAGTCGTGACCAGCAAACCCGCCGCGGTGACCCTGTTCAACCGGGTCTATTTCGACCGGAAATGGTATCTGGAAAACTATCTGCCGGGCTATCCGGACCGCCTGTATCTGGTCGAATCCATGCTGCTCGCGCATGAGTTGACCCATGTCTGGCAATGGCAGAACCGCGCACGCACCGGGTACAGCCCAATGCGTGCCGCAGCCGAACACGGCAGCACCAAGGACCCATATCTGTTCGATCTGGACGGTGCGCCGGATTTCCTGAGCTATGGTTTCGAACAGCAAGGCGCCATCGTCGAGGAATATGTCTGCTGCCGTGCCCTGGCGCCGGACGCGCCGCGCACCAAGCGTCTGCACCGGATGCTGAGCGGAGCCTTTCCGGTCGCCGATCTGCCCGGCCCACAGCGCGAAAGCGACGTTTACCTGCCCTGGAAGGGCGCAGAGTTGCGGGGCATCTGCGGCTAGGGGCTCTGGATGCCTTCGAGATAGGCCAGCAGCGCAGCCAGCGGCCGCGGTGTTGGCGTCAGCCGGCCATCAACCTCGACCGGCACCAGATCGCCGGTCAACAACGCGCCGAATTCCGGCATCATCTGCGCCGAGACCCGGCCCCTGCCATAACCGTCGATTTGCGACAGCACCCGCGCACGTGGGAACTGGCCGCCATTGCGGGCAGAGATCGCGGTCAGGTCCGGGGCGCGCTGGCCGCTATCCGGCACCACACCGCCCTGCCCCCGCGTTCCGTGACACTGGGTGCAGTTCTCGGCGAACAACCGCGCCCCCTCGTCGGGGCCGGGCATTTCGACCTCGGTACAGGCGGTTAGCACGACCAGAACAGGCACCGCGCACCAGACCAGACGGATCATCTCAGGCCACCCCGGTCATTGCACCTGTACCGACTGCAGATAGGCCAGCAGGTCGACAATGGGCTTACTCGTCAGAATCGGCTGACCGCTGGGCGCCTTGATCGCGGTGTCATCGCCCTCGAAGAAGAACCCGTAGACCGGCATCGGACTGCCATGGCTGACCAGCGGGTCGCGCCCGTCGATGCGCTGCACGATCCGCTCGGTGGGAAACACGCCGTCATTGTCGGCCTGAAGGGCGGTCAGGTTTGCCGGCGGCACCAGCAGGACTCCGGCCATCGGACCCTGTCCTGCGGCATCAAGCCCATGACATGTGGCGCAATGCACCCGAAACAGTTCTTCTCCGACACCTGCGTCCTGCGCCAATGTCGGCAGCGCAACGCAGACCAAGAGGGCTGCAAAGGAATTCCGGACAATCTGCATCTACTCTTTCTCCTCGGTTTTCCGCAGGCTTGGGCACCTGTCCATGGCCGGGTCGGCCCGTCCATTTGGTCAAGCGGCTTGCCTGTCGCCACTTGCTCTCGGCCCACATTATCAAGCCCGTCACCACAGTGAAGCCCTTTCAGGACACATCCGATACGATAGGCAAATTCGGGCCTTTACCCTTAGAATTGAGAAAATCCGACCGCGCCGCAATGACTCAGATCAACGGGTCAGCGGGTCCGGATGGCCCGCGTCCCTCAGACGGGGTCCTGCGTGAGCAGACCGTTGCCCAGGCGCAGCACCCGGTCCATCCTTGAGGCCAGTTCCAGGTTGTGAGTGGCGATCAGCGCCGACAACCCGGACCCGGCCACCAATTCCATCATGGCGGCGAACACCTGTTCTGATGTGCCCGGGTCCAGATTGCCGGTCGGTTCGTCCGCCAACAGCAGACGCGGCGCATTGGCCAGCGCGCGGCAAAAGGCGACCCGCTGCTGCTCGCCGCCCGACAGGGCCGCCGGTCGGTGATCGGCGCGCGCGGCGATGCCTACCCGGTCCAGCAGATCCATCGACCGGGCCTGCGCCGCTGCCGCCGAAACGCCATTGGCCAGTTGCGGCAGATTGATGTTCTCGACGGCGGAAAACTCGGGCAGCAGATGGTGGAACTGATAGACAAACCCGACATCGCGGCGACGCACCCCCGTCCGCCGCCGGTCGCTTTGACCCGTCATGTCCCGGCCGCAGATCGCGACGGCCCCGTCATCGGGCACGTCCAGCAGACCGGCGATATGCAGCAGGGTCGATTTGCCGGCCCCCGATGGCGCCACCAGCGCCACCGCCTCGCCCGGCGCGACCCGCAGGTCGACGCCGCGCAACACCTGCACCTCTCCGGGCAGACCGCGCTTGTAGGTCTTGGTGATGGCGCGCAGATCCAGCACAGCGTCACTCATAGCGCAGCGCCTCGACCGGGTTCAGCCGGGCCGCCCGCCGGGCCGGAAACAGCGTCACGATAAAGGACAGGCCCAGTGACAGGCCGATGGCCGACAGTACATCCGAAAGATGCAGTTCCGCCGGCAGGTTGTAGATGCCGCGGATCGACGGGTCCCAGACTCCGCCGCCCATGGCATAGTTCACAAAGGAAAAGATCGGGTCGATATAGAGCGCAAACAGACAGCCCAGGATCACCCCCGTCGCCGTGCCGATCAGCCCGGTCGCGGCCCCGCAGATGAAAAAGACCCGCATCACCGACCCTTCGCTCAGCCCGATCGTGCGCAGGATGCCGATGTCGCGCCCCTTGTTCTTGACCAGCATGATCAGCCCGGAAACGATGTTCATCACGGCGATCAGCACCAGGATGGACAGGATGATGAACATCACGTTGTCCTCGACCTCGAGCGCGCGCAGAAACCCGCCGGAGGCGTCGCGCCAGGTCCAGACCTGCGCCCGCTCGCCGGCGGCGCGCAGGATGTCCAACGCCAGCCCGTCGACATGGTCGGGGTCCTGCACCATCACTTCCAGTTCGTCCGCCGCGCCCTCGCGGTTAAAGAACCCCTGCGCCTCGGCAAAGGGCAGATAGACCCGGGTACGATCGATATCATAGCGCCCGGCGGAAAAGACATAGACCACCTCATAGGCATTGACCCTGGGGCTGGTGCCAAAGGCGGTCCTGACGCCGTTGGGCGAGGTCAGCTTGATCCGGTCGCCAACCCCCGCGCCGATGGCACGTGCCACCCCCGAGCCGATGGCCACGCCGTCGGCGAACCGCGTCAGATCGCCAAAGGATTGTTCGGCCTCTGCGATGCCGGGCAACGAGATCAGGTCCGCAGCAGCGATGCCGAAAACCTCGACACCGGCGCTGTTCTCGCCCCGGCTGGCCAGCACCTGCCCCTTGATCAGCGGCGCCACTCTGGTCACGCCCGGCACCTGCGCCACACGGGCCGCCATGTCATCATAGCCGGAAATGGTGCGGTCCAGCCGCCCCTGGTCGTCGACCGTACCGGCGGAATAGACCGTGACATGGGCGTTTGCCCCCAGGATCGTGCCGACGAATTCCGAGCGGAACCCCGAGCGCACGGCCAGAGTCGCGATCAGCGCGAACACAGCCAGCGTGATGCCGATCAGGCTGATCCATGTCATCACGCTGACCCCGCCATCGGCGCGCCGCGCGCGCAGATAGCGCCAGGCGATCATCCATTCGAATGGCGCAAAAGGCGCGGGGCTGCGGGCCATGTCAGCAGGCTCCATCCGTTGGTCTGCGGTTACGGTTTCGGGCACGTTAGCCCGGTCGGCTCATGCATCGGCCAACACGGGCCGGGCATCAAGCCCCCGCGCGTCAAACAGCGCCAGAATGCGTTGCCGTTGTGGCCCGGTCATCGCAACCGCCGCCTTGCGGTGCAATCCAAAGGTCAGCGGCGCGCGGGACTCGGTCTCGCTCAGAATCCGGTCGACCGTCGCATCGTCAAAACCTGCCCACAGCCCGACATGGCCGCGTTCACTGCGAAAGAACGCCCGATCCGGACCGCCGAAATGTTTCAGGCAATAGGCAAAGATCAGCATGAATTCGGACGGCCGGCGCTTGGACGCGAACAGAACCTGGACCGGACCATGCCGGGTTTCGATCTCGTGCAGCACGTCCAGCAGCAATTGGCGTGCGACCGGATAGGGTGTGGAATAGCCGGTGGTTTCCGATATGTCGCCGCTGTCGACCGGCACGTCCAGCACGTCCAGGCTTTCGGTCAGCCAGTTGCGGTGATGCGGCGGGCGCACCGGCTCGAATGTGGCGCTGGCGCGCCCGGCGGCGTCGAACAATTCGTTTTCAAACGGCGCGCGCAGAAAGATGTTCTTGCCGTCCAGGATGACCATGCGTTCCGAGGTCGCGGCCCGGGCCGAGGCCAGCTTCAGCGCCTGCTGCAACCGGTAGCCGTTGCCGCCCCGCCAGCCGCCCCGGCGCAGAAAGGGCAGCCGGAACCGGTTGTCGACATAGATGCACTCAAACAGCGATCGCCGCCGCCGGCGCTGCGGGTCGTGCAGGACCGTGTCGCCCGACACGATGCGCACCTTGGGCCAAAGCCGGCCATACAGCGCCTGCATCCCATCCAGTTGGGCGCGCAGGCGATCCTCATCGACATCGTTCAGCACCAGCAGGATTGAACTGACCGCCGCCGGTTCCAGAAACCGCGCCATGGACTGCGCCTGCAGGCGCAACAGCGTGAGATCGCCTTGAAAGACGATGGTGACATAGGTGATGGGCGGGGCCGTCACGCGCGATACTCCGGCAAATCGGCGGCCAGGTCCGGGCAGAGCACGCCGCCGCCGCGCGCGATCAGGCGGCGGTCGGTGCCACCGGCCTGAGCCAGCTTGCGTGTCAGGCGCCGCGCTTCCTTGAGCAGACGATAAGTCAGCGGCCCCTTGCCGGCCTTGCGGCTGCGGGCGGGTCCGTCGCGCTGGCTCTCGGCAATCGTGCCGGGTATCGGCCCGGCCGGCCCGGCGACACAGCTCATGCCCTGCACCGCCACCGCCGGAAACACCTGCACCGGCGTCAGCCCCGGCCGGGGACGGAACAGGAAATCGTCCAGAGTCTCGCAATAGGCACCCGACGCCGCCACCAGCAGCCGGGCCGCCTCGGCGCCAATCGCATAGCAGGCGGCACTGGGCACAGCCTCGAGAATGGGGCGCACTGTCCAGTCGCCCATCTGCTGTGCCGGCCCATAGCGCCGCGTGGCAGCGAACCCGTCCAGCTTGACGACACCGAACCGCGGCAGGTCCAGCGCCTGCAAGGCGGTCGAAAAACGCTGCGACACCAGGATGTCATCCTCGCAGATCACCGCACCGCCGGGGTGGCGTTCGGCCACCTGCCGCCAAAGCGCCAGATGGCTTTCGAACACCGCCTGTTCGCTGGTTTCCAGTTCCCAGCGGTCACCCCAGATGTGCGGCGCATAGCCCGGCGCGCGAAAACCCGGCGCGCTGGCGTCGATGGCAGAGAACCGGGTGGTTTGATCGGCCAGCCCCGCCGCGGCGAACTGGGCGCGCACGAAATCCCAGCGTTCGGGCATGCGATCCAGATTGATCACCCGGATCGGCAGGGCATGGGTCGTGTCCCCGGTCATGACACCGCCCCCTTGTAGCGCCGCCAGGGTTGCAGGCCGCGGCGAAGGGACTTGCCGAACCCGTGCAGGGCTGCGCGCCGGATCGCCGGTGCTATGTCGCGGCGCAAGAGCATTTCGGCCATCAGGCACAGCGGCATGTGACCTTGAAAATAAAAGCGTTTGTAGTCGTCCAGCGTCAGGGACGCAGCACTGCGGCAGCCCAGGAAAAAGCGCTGCCAGGCACGCGCGTAATCCAGCGCGACCTTGTCGTCATTGGCCGAAACACCCCGGGTCCAGAACAGCGACAGTGGCACATCCACCCGCAATCCGACATAGCCCCGACTGACCATGCGCAGCACCAGATCGTAATCGGCGGCCACCGGCAAAGCTGTATCGTGCCCGCCCAGTTCCAGAAACACCGAACGCCGGATCAGCACCGAGTTGTGGCAAAACGGCATGCGTTGCAGCACGGCCTTGAGATTGGTGCGCCGGGCGACATGCGCCTTGCCGCCATCATCCTGACTGGCGGTGGTGCCATAGGCGAAATCGGGTGCATGTTGCTGCAAATGCGTCTGCATCTGCCGCAAGACATCTGCCGCGGCCAAGGCATCGTCGGAATTCAGGAACAGAACATAGTCGCCACCGGCGCGCGCCACCGCCCGGTTCATCGCGTCATACAATCCGCGATCGGGTTCGCTGGCGAAGATCGTGTTCGGATCGTCGCCGATCACCGCGCGGATCAGTTCTTGGGTGCCGTCGCCGGATGCGCCGTCCTGAATGACATGCTGCAGCCCCGGACAGCCCTGTTCGCGCACGCAGGTCACGGCACGTCTGAAACTGTCGGCCCGCCCGGCCTCGATCAGATTGTAGGTCACGGTGATGACCGAGATCGTCGGCGGGCTGTGCATCAGCTCACGCGGACTTGCCGTAGATACGGGCCACGCGGGCCAGCGCCTCTTCTGGCGGCAGTTCCTCGCTGATGCCGCTGCGGCGGCTGGTCAGTTCGACGACGCCGTTCTTCAGCCCGCGCGGCCCGACCGTGATGCGCCATGGCAGGCCGATCAGGTCCATCGTGGCGAACTTGCCGCCGGCGCGTTCCTTGCGGTCGTCATACAGCGGTTCCAGCCCCAGCGCGGTTAGCGCGGCATAGAGCGCCTCGCAGGCCGCATCGGCCGCGTCATCGCCCTGTTTCAGGTTGACAATGCCGCAATGGAACGGGGTCACGCCCTCGGGCCAGATGATGCCGTTCTCGTCATGGCTGGCCTCGATGATCGCGCCCAGCAGACGCGACACGCCGATACCATGGCTGCCCATGTGCACCGGCACCGGCTTGCCTTCGGCATTCTGCACCGTCGCCCCCATGGCTTCGGAATATTTGGTACCGAAATAAAAGATCTGCCCCACCTCGATGCCGCGGCTGGTCCTTCGCCGCGCCTCGGGGACGGCGTCGAACCTGGCTGCGTCGTGGGTTTCGTCTGTCCGCGCATAGGGCGTGGTCCATTCCTTGACGATGGCGGCACACTCGTCCCAGTCATCATAGTCCACCACCCGGTCGCCGAATTTCAGGTCCAGGATGGCACTGTCATAGAACACCTCGGACTCTCCGGTGTCGGCCAGCACCAGGAATTCATGCGTGTCATCGCCGCCGATGGGGCCGCTGTCCGCGCGCATCGGAATCGCCTGCAGCCCCATCCGCTCGTAGGTGCGCAGATAGGCGACCATATGGCGGTTATAGGCGTGCATGGCCGCATCCTTGTCGATGTCGAAATTGTAACCGTCCTTCATCAGGAATTCGCGCCCGCGCATGACCCCGAACCGCGGGCGGATCTCGTCGCGGAATTTCCACTGGATATGATACAGCGTCAGCGGCAGGTCCTTGTAACTGCTGACATGGCTGCGAAAGATATCGGTGATCAGTTCCTCGTTGGTCGGGCCATACAGCATGTCACGCCCGTGCCGGTCGCTGATCCGCAGCATTTCCTGGCCGTAATCGTCATAGCGCCCGCTTTCGCGCCACAGGTCGGCCGATTGCAGCGTCGGCATCAGCATCGGGATATGACCGGCGCGCACCTGTTCCTGATGGACGATATTCTCGATGTTACGCAAAACCTTAAAGCCCAGGGGCAGCCAGGAATAGATGCCGGCCTGGGCCTGTTTGATCATCCCCGCCCGCAGCATCAGACGGTGGCTGACGATTTGCGCCTCGGCGGGATTTTCTTTCAGGACAGGCAGGAAATAGCGGGACAGGCGCATCGGCGGGCTCTTTATGAAACTGGGTTTGTCGCGGTCTATGCGAAACCGGCGCGTCAGGCAATCGGCCATTGGTGCTTTGGACCACGCCCGGCCTTGCCGGTCCTTGAAACCGGCTTTGCCCGCGTGCCGAAACCGGCCCCGCCCCCTTGAAACCGGACAGGCGATGGGCGATGTCAGGACGGTATCACAACCGGAACCCGTCATGTCTCTTCCCGTCAAGGATCAGCTTCGCTATTGGGGCATCGCCACCGCCGTCTTTGCCATCGTGCTGTGGTTTCTGGGCGATGTGCTGCTGCCCTTTGTGCTGGGCAGTGCAATAGCCTATTTCATCGACCCGGTCGCGGACCGGCTGGAACGGGCCGGGTTGTCGCGTACCGCCGCCACGGCGGTGATCACCATCGTCGCGCTGCTGGTGGCGATCGTCATGGGGCTGATGGTCATTCCGACACTGATCGCCCAGACGATCGATCTGATCGACGTGATGCCGAAACTGATGCAGGATCTGCAGAATTTCATCGGCGCCCAGTTCCCCTCGCTGCTGGTCGAAGGCTCGACCGCGCGCGAGACCCTGACCTCGATCGGCGAGGCAATCAAGGAACGCGG
This sequence comes from Sedimentitalea sediminis, assembly GCF_042687825.1. Classification (NCBI taxonomy): domain Bacteria; kingdom Pseudomonadati; phylum Pseudomonadota; class Alphaproteobacteria; order Rhodobacterales; family Paracoccaceae; genus Sedimentitalea; species Sedimentitalea sediminis. The sequence continues at coordinate 10,492 of NZ_JBHUQE010000010.1, forward strand.
GCCGGAACTGATCGAGTCGGTGCTGGGGTCGGCCATGTCGGTCCTGAACATCGTGATCCTGCTGGTGGTGGTGCCGGTGGTCTCGGTCTACATGCTGCTGGACTGGGACCGGATGATCGCCCGCATCGACGGGCTGCTGCCGCGCGACCATGCCCCGGTGATCCGCCGACTGGCCGGCGAGATCGACGCCACGCTGGCCTCTTTCATTCGCGGCATGGGCACGGTCAGCCTGATCCTGGGCACCTATTACGCCATCGCGCTGATCCTGGTCGGGCTGCAATTCGGGCTGGTCGTCGGGTTCATCGCCGGGCTGGTCACCTTTATCCCCTATCTGGGGGCCCTGATCGGTGGCGCGCTGGCGATCGGTCTGGCGTTGTTCCAGTTCTGGGGCGACTGGGCCACAATCGGCCTGGTCGGGCTGATCTTTGTGATCGGACAGGTCATCGAAGGCAACGTCCTGACCCCGAAACTGGTGGGTCAATCGATCGGTCTGCACCCGGTCTGGCTGTTGCTGGCCCTGTCGGTATTTGGTGCGCTGTTCGGTTTCGTCGGCATGCTGGTCGCGGTTCCGGTGGCCGCCGCCCTGGGCGTGGTCGCGCGGTTTGCCGTGGAACAATATCTGGGCAGTCGCCTGTATCGCGGCCTGTCCAAGCAGGACGCGCCCTGACATGGCCGAACAGCTCAGCTTTGATCTGCCGGCAAAACCGGTACTGGGGCGCGACGATTTCTTCGTTTCGCCGGCCAATGCGCTGGCGGTGGCGATGATCGACAGCCCGGCGACCTGGCCACAGGGCCGGCTGGTGCTGACCGGCCCCGCAGGATCGGGCAAGACCCACCTGGCCCATGTCTGGGCCGACGCCACCGGGGCGAGGATTCTGGCGGCGCGGGATCTGGCGGATTGCGATGTGGCGGCGCTGGCCCAGGGTCCGGTGGCGGTCGAGGACGTGCCCGCCATCGCCCGCGATCCGGCGGCACAGAACGCGCTGTTTCACCTGCACAACCTGCTGACAGCGGGCGGGTTTCGCCTGTTGATGACCGGCCGGCGCGCGCCCAACCTGTGGGACATGTCGCTGCCCGATCTGCAAAGCCGCGTCCAGGGCGCCACGCATATGGCGTTGCAGGCACCGGACGACCGTTTGCTGGCAGCCGTCATGGCCAAGCTGTTCGCCGATCGCCAGATCACCCCGAAACCCGATGTCATTCCCTACCTGCTGCACCGCATGGACCGCTCGTTCCGGGCCGCCACAAACCTGGTTCTGCGCCTGGATCAGGCCGCACTTGCCCAGAAACGAACCCTGTCGCGCCGGTTGGCGGCAGAATTGCTTGGAGAAGCTGACAATAATGAATAGACCCGTTACTTTGCCGTCACATAATGACACTATCGACGCCACCATGACCCAAGCCGATTTTCTGGATTCGCCGTTTCCGCCCGCCGTCACCCTGCCCGATACCGACATCACCGGGCCGAACCGGTTCCACAATCGCGAACTGAGCTGGCTTGGATTCAACTGGCGGGTTCTGGAAGAGGCCGAAAATCCCCGTGTGCCGCTGCTGGAGCGACTGCGGTTCCTGTCGATCTCGGCCAAGAACCTCGAAGAATTCTATACGGTCCGCGTGGCCGGCCTGCGTGAACTGGCCCATGCCGGAAACACCACCCCGGCTGCGGACGGTCTGACCCCGGCGGAACAACTGGTCCTGATCAACGAGGATGCCCGCCGCCTGATGTACGCGCAGCAGGACGTGCTGACCGCGCTCAAGGCGGAAATGGAAGACGCGGGCATCACCATCCTGTCGCGCGAGGAGCTGACCGAGGCGGACCGGGACTTTCTGGCGGATGTCTTCATGAACCGGGTGTTTCCCGTGCTGTCGCCGCTGGCCATCGACCCGGCGCATCCGTTCCCGTTCATTCCCAACACCGGCTTTTGCCTGGCGCTGCAACTGGAACGGACCCGCGACAAGCGGGCGCTGCAGGCGCTGCTGCCGATCCCGCACCAGATCGACCGGTTCACCGCTCTGCCGTCCGAACCGGGCCAGCACCGGTTCCTGCCGCTCGAAACCCTGCTGCTGGAACACATCACCGGCCTTTTCCCGGGTTACCGGCTGAAGACGCAGTTTCAGTTCCGGGTGTTGCGCGACAGCGATCTGGAGGTCGAGGAAGAAGCCGAGGACCTGGTACGCGAGTTCGAAGTCGCGCTGAAACGTCGCCGCCGCGGCGAAGTGGTGCGGATGACCCATTCGGCCGGCGCCCCGGAAAAGCTGAAGGCGACCATCATGCAGGAGCTGGGCGTGGAACCGGCCGAGGTGGTCGAACTGGATGGCATGATCGGCATCGCCAACCTGGACGAACTGGTGCTGGACAGCCGCCCCGACCTGCTGTGGCCATCCTTCACCCCCCGGGTGCCCGAGCGGGTCACCGATCACGAAGGCGACATGTTCGCGGCGATCCGGCAAAAGGACATGCTGCTGCACCATCCCTATGAAACCTTCGACATGGTGGTGCGCTTTCTGACCCAGGCGGCGCGCGATCCGGATGTGGTGGCCATCAAGCAGACGCTGTACCGCACCTCCAAGGACTCGCCGATCGTCGGGGCCCTGTGCGAGGCCGCAGAGGACGGCAAGTCGGTGACCGCACTGGTCGAGTTGAAGGCACGGTTCGACGAAGCTGCCAACATCCAGCAGTCGCGACGGCTGGAGCGGGCCGGCGCGCATGTGGTCTATGGTTTTCTCGACCTCAAGACCCATGCCAAGATCAGCACCGTGGTGCGCCGCGAAGGCGACAATCTGGTCACCTATACCCATTACGGCACCGGCAATTACCATCCGATCACCGCGCGTATCTATACCGATATGTCGCTGTTCACCTGCGACCGGGCTCTGGGGCGTGACGCCACCAAGGTGTTCAACTTCCTGTCCGGCTATGTGCAGCCGGACACGCTGGAGAATCTGGCGATCTCGCCCCTGACGCTGAAATCGCGTCTGCTGGAAATGATCGAGGCCGAAATCGCCCATGCCAAGGCCGGCCGACCGGCAGAGATCTGGGCCAAGATGAACTCGCTGATCGACAGCGAAGTGATCGACGCGCTGTATCGCGCCAGCCAAGGAGGGGTCAGGATCAGCCTGGTGATCCGCGGAATCTGCGGGCTGCGCCCGGGCATCAAGGGACTCAGCGACAATATCCGCGTCAAGTCGATCGTCGGCCGCTTTCTGGAACATTCGCGCATCGTCTGTTTCGGCAATGGCCACGGGCTGCCCAGCAAGAAGGCGCGGGTCTACATTTCGTCCGCCGACTGGATGGGGCGCAACCTGAACCGGCGCGTCGAGACTCTGGTGGAGATCAACAACCCCACGGTCAAGGCGCAGATCGTCAGCCAGGTAATGGCCGCAAATCTGGCGGATGTGGCGCAGAGCTGGGTGATGCAGCCGGACGGCAGCTTTTCGCGCGCCACTTTGCCCGAGGGCGTGTTTGCCTTTAACTGCCATCGCTTCTTCATGGAGAACCCGTCCTTGTCCGGGCGCGGGTCTGCCGGGGCCTCGGACGTACCCAAATTGACGCACACCGATGAGGCCGTCAGCAATTGACCCACGCAGGTGTATCGCGCATTTTGGGGAAACGCCAATCGGGAAACCGCGAATTTGCAGACCGAGTCATCCACACCCGATTGGGGTCCCTTCGGACGCCCCCTGTTTGACAGCCCCAGCGCGCGTGCGCTGTCGCGGGTCGGGGTCGTGGATGTGGGGTCGAACTCGGTCCGGCTGGTGGTTTTCGACGGCGCGGCGCGCAGCCCGGCCTATTTCTACAACGAAAAGATCATGTGCGCCCTGGGCGCCGGCCTGTCGGAAACCGGGCGCCTGAACCCCGAGGGCCGCCAGCGCGCCTTGGCGGCGATCCACCGGTTTCAGCACCTGGCCCGCGGCATGAACATCCCGCCCCTGACGGCGGTGGCCACGGCGGCGGTGCGCGATGCCGAGGATGGCGCCGAGTTTCGCGAAGAGATCCTGCGCCGGACCGGGCTGCGGGTCTGGGTGATCGACGGCGAGGAAGAGGCGCGCCTGTCGGCCCAGGGCGTGCTGCTGGGCTGGCCCGGCTCTTACGGTCTGGTCTGCGACATCGGCGGCTCGTCGATGGAACTGGCCGAGATCAAGGATGGCCGCGTCGGCAAGCGCGTCACTTCAGCGCTGGGTCCGCTGAAACTGGCCGGCATCAAGGGCGGTACGCGTGGCCGCAAGGCGCACATAAAGGACGTGTTGGCCGATCTCAGCGACCGCATGGGTCCCCAGCGCGACCGGCTGTTCCTGGTCGGTGGCAGTTGGCGGGCGTTTTCCCGCATCGACATGCTGCGGCGCAATTATCCACTGCATGTGCTGCATGAATACCGGATGACCGGCAAGGATGTGCGCGCCACCATCCGCTTCATCGAAGAGAACGATCCGGAAAAGCTGCGCGCCGAAGCCGGCGTCTCGTCCGCGCGGATGGCGCTGCTGCCGATGGCCTGTCAGGTGCTGAGCCGGCTGGTGCGCAGCTTCAAACCCAAGGACATTGCCGTCTCAAGCTATGGCATCCGCGAAGGCATGCTGTACGAACAGATGCCGCAGGCGCTGCGCGATCGTGATCCCCTGATCGAGGCCTGCAGCTTTGCCGAGGCCAAGGACGCGCGCTTTCCGGGGTTCGGCAAGGCCCTGTTCGACTTTATCATCCCGCTGTTCAAATCCGCGCCCGCCTCGCAGAAACGTCTGATCCAGGCCGCCTGTCTCTTGCACGATGTCAGCTGGCGGGCGCACCCGGACTATCGGGCCGAGATCTGTTTTGACAACGCCACCCGCGCCAATCTTGGCGGGCTGAAACACTCGGAACGGGTGTTCCTGGGCATGGCCCTGCTGCATCGCTATCGCAACAAGCGCGAAGGAACCCGTTTCGAGGACATGTTCGGGCTGCTGGACGAAAAACGCCAGTTGCAGGCCGAGGTTCTGGGCAAGGCCATGCGGTTCGGCGCCATGCTGCTGATGCAGGAAAGCGAGACCAAGAGCAGCCTGCGCTGGTTCCCGAAAAAGCAGCAATTGCAGTTCCGCCTTTCTGCCGACGCCCGTCCGCTGTTCGGCGAGGTCGCCGAGCAGCGGTTACAATCCCTGGCTTCGGCGCTGTCGGCGGAATTGTCCGTCATTCATTTGCGGTAACACGACTCGGGTCGGCTCAGAGGTCGATCTGACCGGGCGGCGCAGGTTCGGGGGGCGGCTTTTGACCGGGGGACGGCGGGGCGTCAGGCGTCGGCTGCTGCAGTTGTTTCTTGCGCAGGATGATGTCGCCATTGGGCAGGATTTCCGGCGGGTGATAGGCTGACCAGTCTTTGACCTGGTCCAGCATGTCGCCAAAGGCGGGCCCCATCTCTTCGAGAAAACTGAACAGCGCCGGGCCGTAATCGTCGACCAGCCTGCGCATGTTCTGCAAGGCGGGCGACATCTCCTCGCGCAACCCCTCAAAGAACAATTCCATTCCCCGCTCCATCAGGTCGGACCCGTCATTCGGGGACTGGGCAGAGACCGGAGAGACGGTCAGGATCGTGGCAAAGGCCAGGGCTGCATGCTGTTTCATGCGGCCAATATAGGTTCGGCTGCGCGCGGTTTCAAAGATCAGATGTCGATATCCAGCGAGACCGGGAAATGATCCGATGCGGTCAGCAGCGCATGGCGCAATTCCTCGACTTCCCAGCACCGCGTATCGTCGAATGGATGCCAGATACGCCAGGCCGGCCGCCGGGCCATCAGATCCGGCGAGACCATGATATAATCCAGCAGCGCCTGCAGATACCGCTTTTCGTGATGCAGGCGGAACCGCGCCGTGGTCGGAACCGCGCCCAACCGCCGCTGTAACGCCTTGCGGGCATGCGGATCATAGAGATCGTCGCCCAACAGAATCTCGACCGAGGACCGCCCGAACAGGTGTTCGAACTCGTCCAGCCCCGGACCGTCGTTCAGATCGCCCATCAGAACGACCGGCACCTGTTCGGCCAGGTGATGCTCGATCCGCGCGCGCAGCCAGATCGCCTGGGCCAGTTGCTTGCGCCGGTTGGCGATCGACAGGCGCATCGCCGCATCCCGGTTCGCGGCCCCGTGCGGCGCCTTGGATTTCAGATGCGCACCGATCAGCCGCAGCTGCGTTCCAGTGGCGGTGGTGACCGCCAGTTCCAGCGGCGGTTTCGAGAACTGCACCAGATCCTCGGTGGCGTCGATATCCAGGTCGATCCGAAAGGTTCCATCGAACCGCGGCGCCTCGGTGCTGCCCTTTCGACCGACCTCGTTGCCGATCGGATCATGCCGCGCCGTCAGGACCTTGGGGTCATACAGCAATGCGATTTCCTGATGCGTGTCGTTGGCAAAGCCGATAAGCGCACGATTGCACCGCAGATCGAAAGCCGCGGCAAAGCCCTCCAGTGCACGAACCGTGTCCTGGCGCCGACCGGTGTTGGGGGCCTCGATGATCATCACGCCATCCGCGTCCAACGCCGTGAACACCTTGCCCAGGGCCTCGATCTGCTGTGCGCGCGTGACCCCCTGCCGCCCCGACCAGCCGTCGTCGACGATCAGGCGGTCGTGATCGTCAAACAGATTGGCGAACCACTCGACATTGTAGGTCGCCAACCGCATCAGGCGGACTTTTCGTTGATGTCGTCCCAGGCCCGGTTGATGTCGATCAGGCGCTTTTCAGCCAGTTTGACCGCCTCTTGCGGCACGCCCCGCGCCATCATGCTGTCGGGATGGGTTTCGCGCACCAGCGTGCGCCAGGCGCGGCGAATTTCGGGCAGGGGCGTGTCCGGCGACACCCCCAGAACCGTATAGGGATCGGGCCGCGCATCCGGCACGAACCGCGCCCGCAACGCCCGGAACTTGTGGTCGGGCACGCCGAAAATGTCGGCGACCTCCTCGAGAAAGCGGTTTTCGCCGGGGTGATAGAACCCGTCCGCCATGGCGATGTGAAACAGACCCTCCATCAGATCGCACAGGGTCTTGGGATCGTCTTCGAACATCCGGCCGATTCGCCGCGCATAGTCCTGAAACCCGGCCACGTCTGTCCGGGCCAGATTAAAGACCCGCGCCGCGCCGGCCTCGTCCTTGCTGGCGATCTGAAAGACCTCGCGAAAGGCCGTCACCTCGTCGCGGGTCACCTGGCCATCGGCCTTGGCCATTTTCGCCCCCAGCGCGATCACCGCGATGGCAAAGGCGACGCTTCGTTCGGGGCGGCTGCGCAGGCGGTCAAAGACCGCGGTCAGGCTTTCGCCCTGCGCAAGTGCCGACAACGCATCGGATATTCGAGACCAGAGTGACATGTCCGCAGTCTATCCCTCCCGGCCCGGACTGTCAGGTGCGCCATCTGGTCCCGGTGGCAAAATCTTCGGCACCGGGTCGGAACCGGTGAATGGCCGGCCGGTAACGCGACTTGCGGAAGAAACGGATTACAGGTCCGCATGCGTGCCAGCGGCCTTCCGGTGCCAGACCGCGACGCTCCGGCGGCCGAGAAAGCCGGCGCTCCGGACCATCCGGGGGTTTCCGACCGGCTCAGAAGATCCAGATCGCCAAGGTCCAGATCGCGGCCAGGATCGTCGGATAGAACGTGCCGGCAAAGCCAAAGGCGCGCAGCGGCGGCGCGGCATGATAGCCGATCCAAAACGCCAGCCGGGCGATCCCGAACCCGACCCCCAGCGCCAGAACGACCGCGCCCCCTGCGGCAAAGGCCACGAACGGCCAGACCGCGATCGCCAGCACCAGCTGTTCCATGGTGTTGGACAGCACCCGCTGGTCGACCCAGGCCGGGCTGCCCGGCGCAAATTCCTCGCCGTCGATGAGCGCGTCGTCAAAGAACCGGCGCTGCGCCAGGCGGCCGATCATCGCGATCAGCACCAGACCGGGGACAAAGAAGGCCCCCGGCAAGGCCAGCGCCGGCGGCAGATAGGCCGGATCCGCCAGATGCACCCCGCCCACGAGCGCCAGCGCCCAAAGGGCGCCGGCGGCCATGCCGAGCAGTATCTTGCGCCGCTTGCGCATCACCCCCGCGTTGATTTGATGAGATCGATGACGTTTTTGGCGGCGTCGGGGATGTTGGTTCCGGGGCCGAAGATGGCTTTGACGCCGCGGTCCTTGAGGTAGTCGTAATCCTGTTGCGGCACGACGCCGCCGCAGATCACCAGGATGTCCTCGGCGCCCTTGGCCCTGAGGGCTTCGACCAGTTGCGGCGCCAGCGTCTTGTGGCCGGCGGCCTGGCTGCTGATGCCGACCACGTGCACGTCGTTGTCGATGGCGTCCTGGGCCGCCTCTTCGGGGGTCTGGAACAGCGGCCCGACATCGACGTCAAAGCCGATATCGGCAAAGGCGGTGGCGATCACCTTGGCGCCGCGGTCATGCCCGTCCTGGCCCATCTTGACCACCAGCATGCGCGGCCGCCGACCTTCGGTCTCGGCGAAATCCTCGACCGTCTTCTGGATCGCGGCAAAGCCCTCGTCGCCCTCGTAGGCGGCGCCATAGACCCCGGCCAGGGTCTTGACCTCGGCGCGGTGGCGGCCGAATTCCTTTTCCATCGCCAGGCTGATCTCGCCGACCGAGGCGCGGGCGCGGGCCGCCTCGACCGCCGCCTCCAGCAGGTTGCCGCCCTCGCGGGCGCGGCGGGTCAGTTCGTCCAGCGCGGCCTGGCAGGCGGCATCGTCGCGGGTCGCGCGGATCTGTTCCAGCCGGGCGATCTGGCTGGTGCGCACCCGGTCATTGTCGACCTCGAGGATGTCGATCGGGTCTTCCTTGTCCTTGCGGTACTTGTTGACCCCGACGATCACCTCTTCGCCGCGGTCGATCAGCGCCTGCCGGCGGGCCGCGCTTTCCTCGATCCTGAGCTTGGGCATGCCGCTGGCCACGGCCTTGGTCATGCCGCCCATCTCTTCGGCTTCCTGCATCAGCTCCCAGGCCTTGGTGGCCAGATCGTTGGTCAGGCTTTCGACGTAATAGGACCCGGCCAGCGGATCGACCACCTTGGTGATGCCGGTCTCTTCCTGCAGCACCAGCTGGGTGTTGCGGGCGATGCGGGCGGAGAATTCCGTCGGCAGCGCGATCGCCTCGTCCAGGGCGTTGGTGTGCAGGCTCTGGGTGCCGCCCAGCACCGCGCTCATCGCCTCGCAGGTGGTGCGGATGACGTTGTTATAGGGGTCCTGCTCCTGCAGGCTGACACCGCTGGTCTGGCAATGGGTGCGCAGCATCTTGGAGCGCTCGTTCTTGGCGCCGAACTCGGTCATCACCCGGTGCCACAACAGCCGCGCCGCGCGCAGCTTGGCCGCCTCCATGAAGAAATTCATGCCGATGGCAAAGAAGAAGGACAGCCGGCCGGCGAACTTGTCGACATCCATGCCCGCCTCGATCGCGGCGCGCACATATTCCCGGCCATCCGCCAGCGTATAGGCCAGCTCCTGCACCAGGTTCGCCCCGGCCTCCTGCATGTGATAGCCGGAAATCGAGATCGAGTTGAATTTCGGCATCTCGTTGGAGGTGTATTCGATGATGTCGCTGATGATCCGCATGCTGGGCTCGGGCGGATAGATATAGGTGTTGCGCACCATGAATTCCTTCAGCACGTCGTTCTGGATCGTGCCCGACAGCTGCGCCTTGTCCACCCCCTGTTCCTCGCCGGCGACGATGAAACTGGCCAGGATCGGGATCACCGCACCGTTCATCGTCATGCTGACCGACATCTGCCCCAGCGGGATGCCGTCAAACAGGATCTTCATGTCCTCGACGCTGTCGATCGCGACGCCGGCCTTGCCGACATCGCCCTGCACCCGCGGATGGTCGCTGTCATAGCCGCGATGCGTGGCCAGGTCGAACGCCACCGAACAGCCCTGCTGGCCGGCGGCGATGTTCTTGCGGTAGAACGCGTTGGATTCCTCGGCCGTCGAAAACCCGGCATATTGCCGGATCGTCCACGGCCGCCCCGCATACATCGTCGCCCGCGGACCCCGCACAAAAGGCGCCGCCCCGGGGATCGACCCCAGATGCCCGATCCCCGCAAGATCTTCCTCGAAATAAACCGGCCGAACCGGTATCCCCTCCGCCGTCGCCCACGTCAGATCATCGACCGGGCGCCCGCGCAGTTCCTTTTCAGCCAGTGCCTTCCATTCGTCTTTCTTGCTTGTCATCGTGTCTTCCTCTTGTCTTTTCGGTCAATAGCGGCGTTCACCCCGCCCATGTTTCATATGGCGATCCGGTCACCGGCGGCTGGCAGACCGCGATCTCTTAGAGAACCCCGGCCGGGATGCGCCATTGGCGCCGGGCCGGGATCCGCTGAACCGCCGGCAAAACGCCATCGCGGCACGGACCGCTCCGGCAGCGGCGTGTGGCGCAAGTCCATGTCCCACGATGGGATCGGGCAATCTTTGCCCCGCGGCATGCTCCGGTCCTGGCCTGCCAGCCGCGCCGGGCTTGCCTCTGCCGGCCCCGCCAATCACCACCGTGCAATCTCTATCGATGTTTTTACGGGCCGGTGCGAAATCAACGGTCGCATTCACCGGATCCGCACCTATATTTGTTCCGACAGGAGACAAAATGAATCGTATGTTAGCCATTGTTTTCGCCGCATTTATCCTGAATGCAGCCCATGCCCAGGACATGGAGGAAACGCCCAAGGCCGACATCATCCGTTCTGCAGGTGACAGCGATCTAAGTGAATTTTTATGGATCAACCGCCCGATCGTGGTGTTTGCGGACTCGGCCGCCGATCCGCGATATGCCGAGCAGATCGAGCGCCTGCAGGGCGGGCTGGACAGGCTGGCCGAACGCGATGTTGTGATCCTGACCGATACCGATCCGGCAGCCGCGTCGCCGCTGCGCCGGAAATTGCGCCCGCGGGGGTTCATGCTGGTGATTGTGGGCAAGGATGGCGGCGTCAAACTGCGCAAGCCGCTGCCCTGGACCGTGCGCGAGATCACCCGCTCGATCGACAAGATGCCCGAGCGGGAACGCGAGATTAACCAGAAACGCGGCTTCTGAGCCATCAGATACTGCCCCGCGTGAAATACACGCGCTGCTGGCTGCGATCAAAGATCGACAGAGTCTTTTCCTGCGGATCATAGAACAGAACCGTGTCGGGGTCGGTCAGGGCCGCCGCATATTGCTTGGCGACCGTCTCGGTCATGCAATCCTTGGCGGCCACACCCGCCGTGATGACCCCCAACCCGTCCGGAAGATCCAGCGCCATGATCGCCTCGGATACCCGGCTGGGGTCGACGCCGGGAACGTCAAAGGCGACGGCGGTGCCCTGGCGCAGCAGGCGCACGCCCTTGCGGATCGTGCGCACCACTGTGATGGTTTCCCGAATTTCGGGTCCCTGCACCGCGAACGCTGCCGCGGTGCATTCGATGGTCGATTTGAAATAGGCGGTTTCACCCAGAACCAGCCAGCGTTCCAGCCGGCCGCGCACCGACTGTTCCCGGTCCTGGGCACAGGCCGTCAGCGCAACCCCCATCAGGATCGCAATGGCGGCGCGCCCAGGAAGGCGGGATGTCCGGCTGCCGCTCACGGCCTCACTCGAATTCCATGATGACGTCGTCGACGGCCAGGCTGTCGCCCGGGTTGGCGTTGATTTTGGACACGGTGCCTTTTTTCTCGGCGCGCAGGATGTTTTCCATCTTCATCGCCTCGACCGCGCACAGGGCCTGGCCTTCCTGGACCTCGTCGCCGACCGCGACATTGACCTTGGTGATCAGGCCCGGCATCGGGCAGAGCAGCATCCTGGACGTGTCCGGCGCCACTTTTTCCGGCATCAGTTCGGCCAGTTCGGCCTGCCGCGGCGTGCGCACATGCACCGTCAGGTCGGCACCGCGGTTGCGGATGCGGAAACCGCCGCTGATCTTGCCGACCTTGAGCACCAGCGGCGCCCCGTCGACACTCAGCCGCGCCAGCGGATCGCCCGGCGTCCAGTCGCTGGTCACCCGCATCTCGCCGCCATCGCCAAAGCGCACCGTGGCGCCGTCGTGATCGGCCGCGATCACCGTCTCGTAACGCTGCCCCTGCAGGGTGACCACCCAGTCGACGCCGACCTTGCGCTCGTGATTGTCCATCCGCCCCGAGACCCGGGTGCGGCGGATTTCGGCAACCCGGTGCATCGCCGAACAGGCCGCCGCGATGCGGCGCAGCGCCGGCTCGGGCAGTTCGACACCCTCGAACCCGTCGGGATACTGTTCCTCGATGAAGGCGGTGGTCATGTCGCCGGCCATGAAGATCGGGTGATCCATCACCGCCGCCAGGAACGGCAGGTTGTGGCCGATGCCTTCGATCTCGAAACTGTCCAGCGCCACCCGCATATGTTCGATCGCCTCGTCCCGGGTCGGCGCCCAGGTGCACAGTTTGGCGATCATCGGGTCGTAATACATGCTGATCTCGCCGCCCTCATAGACGCCGGTGTCGTTGCGCACCGCCATCTCGCCGGCCCGGGCCTCGTCCTGCCATTTGCCGTTGTCCAGCAGCGGCCCCGCCGCCACCTCTTCGGGCGGACGATAGCGGCTGAGCCGCCCGATCGAGGGCAGGAAACCGCGATAGGGATCCTCGGCATAGAGCCGGTTCTCGATCGCCCAGCCGTTCAGCTGCACATCGTCCTGGGTAAAGGACAGCTTTTCGCCCGCCGCCACCCGGATCATCTGCTCGACCAGGTCGACGCCGGTGATCAGCTCGGTGATCGGGTGCTCGACCTGCAGGCGGGTGTTCATCTCGAGGAAATAGAAATTGCGGTCGCCATCGACGATGAATTCCACCGTGCCGGCGCTGCAGTAATCCACCGCCTTGGCCAGGGCGACGGCCTGTTCGCCCATCGCCTTGCGGGTGGCCGCGTCCAGGAACGGGCTGGGGGCCTCTTCGACCACCTTCTGGTTGCGCCGCTGGATCGAGCATTCGCGCTCGTTCAGATAGACGCCGTTGCCGTGGCTGTCGCACAGCACCTGGATCTCGATATGGCGCGGCTGGGTGATGAATTTCTCGATAAAGATGCGGTCATCGCCGAAACTGCTGGCCGCCTCGTTCTTGGAACTCTGAAAGCCCTCGCGCGCCTCGTCGTCGTTCCAGGCGATGCGCATGCCCTTGCCGCCGCCGCCGGCGGACGCCTTGATCATCACCGGATAGCCGATCTCGTTGCTGATCTTCACCGCCTCGTCGGCATCGTCGATCAGGCCCATATAGCCCGGCACCGTCGACACGCCGGCCTCGATCGCGACCTTTTTGCTGGTGATCTTGTCGCCCATCGCCTCGATCGCGCCCACCGGCGGGCCGACAAAGGCCACGCCCTCGGCCGCCAGCGCCTCGGCGAATTTGCTGTTCTCCGACAGGAACCCGTAACCCGGATGCACCGCCTGCGCCCCGGTCGACCGGATCGCCTCCATCACCTTGTCGATCACGATATAGGACTGGTTGGCCGGCGGCGGGCCGATATGCACCGCCTCGTCCGCCATCTCGACATGCAACGCCTGCCGGTCCGCATCCGAATAAATCGCAACCGTCGATATCCCCATCTTCCGGGCCGACTTGATCACACGGCACGCTATCTCACCGCGATTTGCTATCAGTATCTTCTTGAACATGTGCTGTCCTTCATTCGTGTTTCGGTCGCACGCAAAACGCCGCCGCGGTGTTAAAAAACCGCAGCGGCGTTCCGCGCATCATGTGTCAGGCCCGGTTCGGGCCAAATGTCGGAAATGGGTCGGGCAGCGATCGACGTCAAAGCGATCGGCAGGCGGCCTGGTACGCGGATCCGCAGCGCGGTTTCGGCCGGGCCCGGAGGCACCAAAGCCGGACCCCGGGCGACGTCATTCGCCCCTTGGGGCCGGCCAGAGCCGGCGTGCCGCTTTGCCCCGCGCCGGGGATCGGCGCGGTCCGCAATTTTCAGATCAGTTGCACTTGCCCGGGTTGGCCTCGCAGTAGAGCACATTGCCCGCCGCGCCGGCCGCTGCCCCGGCATAGACATTGCCGTCCAGCACCGCCGCGCCCAGGAATCCGGCGCCGGCGCCATAGAGCGCCTGTTCGCCGGTGCTGTCGCCGCAGGCGGCAAGGCCCGCACATAGCGCCAAGGCGCCCCAAAGGTGTATTGCCCGCATTCTGCCCCTCCTTCTCGTGGTCTGGTGGCCAATGCTTCCTCATGCCCACGCCACAGCGTTCCGCGCAACGGCAAAGGCCGGCAGGCCGGAGGATGAGCCAAACCATGCCGATTATCGGCTGCGAATCGTTCATGAAAAGAGACGGACAGGCAAATGTCAGAGACAAAAGCCTGCCCGCTCAGGGAAAGGGTACGGAATAGATAGTCTGCAGACGACGCAGGAAAGATTGGAAAGGAAAGGACAATGGCGCCGTCTACAACCTGGACGGTTGCATTTCCCATCAACCTCTCCAAGGCTGAAAATGTGACACCGAGAATTTGGGCTGAATCACGCCGATCGCCGCGAATTTTCCGCAAGATCATGCCGATCTCCCGTCGAAAACCTCGGGAAAACTGGCTTGAGCGACCTTCAGATCAATGATCAGCAGCGCCTCGTAGCTGGCCGGATCGAAAGGGTCTTCGGCGGCGATCACCTCGCGGTCGAACAGCCAGCTCAGACGACCGGCATCCAGATTTCCGCGCTCAAAAGGCTGATCCCCGAACTGCGCCCACAGCGCGGCCATGAAGCCGGTATCGGCGCGCCGGTCGGCGGGCTTGCGGTCGGCATAGCGTTCACGCCGCACGATCGGCGTCACCCCCCGGGGATTGGGGCGGCGGATCGTGAACTGATAATCCGTGCCGGGCAAACGGCCGGGAAACCCGCGATGTTTCAGCATGGGCCGGCCTCGGCAGCAGGGCGCGGCGCGCCTGGCTGTACGATTGCCGTCCATGCGCGATGGGGCGGGGCTTTGCGGTCAGTATTTGCCGGAAAACGTCCTGTCCACGGTGATCGGTTCCGGTTCTGCGATGGTAAATTCTTCCTGAATCGACATGTCGCAGGCGGCAAGAACCGCCGCAATGCCGAGGATTGCCAATGATGCGATGCGCTTTGACATCCGTGTCTCCTGACTGCTCTGGCTGGGCCTTTTGACCCTTCCGGCCCCACGTTTGGGGCATGGGCTGCTTTTGCGCAGCTTTGCAGATCCATAGCCGAAAGACGCATGAAACAACATCCTTTGACGCGCCGGCAGACAGGGTGTGGCGACGATGGCGCAATCGTCCGGCCGGACGAGAATGTCAGCGCAACATATTGTGGTATCATCAGAATTCTTCCCAGATGCAGTCGGCATCTTCCAGCCGATAGGCCTCGAAGAATTGCGTGGCCTCGGGCGCGGCCAGCCCGAACGGGACATCGCGGTCCGACAGGGAAATGACCACCCGCGATGGCGATAGCGCGTATTCCGCCAGATAGGGCAACACCAAGTTGCGGCACAGATGGTCCATGTCCGCCGCTGCCTGGCCGTAATCGACCGAACCGCTTTGCCGGGCAATCTGCGGCGCCACGAATCTGAAGCGGATCCAGACCTCGCCGGGGCGGTCGTCTACCAGCACTTCGTTCAGTTCGACAGGCTGGCCGGACGGGACGGTTATCGCCCACCCCGAAGTCGCCGACATCACCGCAAACCCGGCGGCCAGCCCCATGGCGGCACCGGCCATGACCCGGCCACGATTGTCGGCGACGAGACTCATACGGGGGGGGCCATCCAGATCGTGGACAGAACAAGGATCAGCAGCAGGAAATAGCCGATTCCCATTGTGACAACGGTGGGCCATGTGACGCCCTTGAGCAGGCCCACCTGCGCGTCCCTGCCGCGCGAAATATCGTCGGTTCGATCTATCCCTTTGAAAAAATTCACGAGTATCCTCCCTCTGGTTTGAAAACGCTCCGTTCTTTGCAAAAAAATGTTTTTACCAATACGCCCCGAGCCGCGCAGACAGCCGGTCCGGGCAAACAAACCGCAGCACCGCGCGGTGGCACGGCTTTTGCAGACAGCAAGGCGATCTGTGAAAAATTCATCGCCAGCATACGGCCTCTTCATTCCTCTGTCTCCGCCGGGGCACCAGTTGCCGGGCGCCCCCGCGATGGTTGCGGTCCTGATCCGGACACCTGCCAAGCCTCACACGCCGGGGGCGCCGGGATCAGCCCTCACAACGGAATATTGTCATGTTTTTTCCACGGGTTCTGCAGCTTTTTGTTGCGCAGCGAGGCGAAGGCGCGGCTGACCCTGAGGCGGGTCGAGTGCGGTGTGATCACCTCGTCGATGAAACCGCGTTCTGCCGCCACGAAGGGGTTGGCGAAGCGGTCTTCGTAATCCTTGGTATGCGCCGCGATCTTGTCGGCGTCACCCAGATCGGCGCGGTGGATGATCTCGGTTGCGCCCTTGGCGCCCATCACCGCGATCTCGGCGGTCGGCCAGGCATAGTTGAAATCGCCGCGCAGGTGCTTGGAGGCCATCACGTCATAGGCGCCGCCATAGGCCTTGCGGGTGATCACCGTCACCTTGGGCACCGTCGCCTCGCCATAGGCAAAGAGCAGTTTCGCGCCATGCTTGATCACGCCGCCATATTCCTGCCCGGTGCCGGGCAGGAAGCCGGGCACGTCGACAAAGGTCAGGATCGGGATTTCAAACGCGTCGCAGAACCGCACGAACCGCGCCGCCTTGCGCGAACTGTCGATGTCCAGACAGCCGGCCAGCACCATCGGCTGGTTGGCGACGACCCCGACGGTCTGACCCTCGAGCCGGATAAAGCCGGTGATGATGTTCTTGGCGAATTCCTCTTGAATTTCATAGAAATCGCCCTCGTCCGCGACCTTGAGGATCAGTTCCTTCATGTCGTAGGGGCTGTTGGGATTGTCCGGCACCAGCGTGTCCAGCGCGTTTTCGACCCGCGCCGGCCCGTCAAAGAACGGCCGTACCGGGGGTTTCTCGCGGTTGTTCAGCGGCAGGAAATCGACCAGGCGGCGGACCTCGGCCAGCGCCTCGACATCGTTCTCGAACGCGCCGTCGGCAACGCTGGACTTGCGGGTATGGGTGCTGGCGCCGCCCAGTTCCTCGGCCGTCACCACCTCGTTGGTCACCGTCTTGACCACATCCGGGCCGGTGACGAACATATAGGAGGTGTCCTTGACCATGAAGATGAAGTCGGTCATCGCCGGGCTGTAGACCGCGCCGCCCGCGCAGGGGCCCATGATGACGCTGATCTGCGGCACCACGCCGCTGGCCATGATGTTGCGCTGGAACACCTCGGCATAGCCCGCCAAGCTGGCCACGCCCTCCTGGATGCGCGCCCCGCCCGAGTCGTTCAGACCGATCACCGGCGCGCCGTTCTGCACCGCCATGTCCATGATCTTGCAGATCTTCTGCGCCTGGGTCTCGGACAGCGAGCCGCCGAAGACGGTGAAATCCTGGGAAAACACATAGACCATGCGGCCGTTGATCGTGCCCCAGCCGGTGACCACGCCGTCCCCCGGCATCTTGGTCTTCTCCATGCCGAAATCGGTGCAGCGATGGGTCACGAACATGTCGAACTCCTCAAAGCTGTCCTCGTCCAGCAAAAGTTCGATCCGTTCGCGCGCCGTCAGCTTGCCACGGGCATGCTGCGCATCTATCCGCTTCTGCCCCCCGCCCAGCCGTGCGGCCGCACGGCGGTTTTCCAACTCGGAAAGGATGTCTTTCATTGTGCGTGTCTCCCTAGGGTTTCAAGCGACTTTACAGAGGGTCAAAGGGGCGCCAAAGGGAAATTCCGCATATTTGCAAATTCACGGTAGACGCAACATCGCTAATCGCAAATCCGCTAATTAACAATTGAACATATGGACAGTTCACCCCGGTTCGGCGCAAAATTGCCGTCAGACCATGCCCGCTGAAACACATATCCGGTTTCTCGACCGTCGGCATCCGCCGCATATCGCCACCCTGATCCTGATGGCGGGGCTGTCGGCGCTGGTGATGAACATCTTTCTGCCCAGCTTGCCCAACATGACGGAGTATTTCCAGACCGACTATCGGCTGATGCAGCTGTCCGTGGCCCTGTATCTGGCGGCCAGTGCGGTGCTGCAGATTCTGATCGGCCCGATCGCCGACAAGGTCGGGCGGCGACCGGTGGCGCTGTGGGGCATGGCGCTGTTCATGGCGGCAACGCTGGGATGCCTGTTTGCGCCCAGCGCCGAAATCTTTCTGGCGTTCCGGATGTGCCAGGCGGTGATCGTGGTCTGCATGGTGCTCAGCCGCGCCGTGGTGCGCGACATGTATCCGCAGGATCAGGCCGCCAGCATGATAGGCTATGTCACGATGGGCATCGCCGTGGTGCCGATGATCGGACCGGCGATCGGCGGCCTTCTGGACGAATGGTTCGGCTGGCAGGCGAATTTTTGGCTGATGCTGCTATTGGGCGTTGGCACGATGGCGCTGATCTGGGCCGATCTTGGCGAGACCGGCGGCAAGAGCGGTCTCAGCCTGGCGGCGCAGTTTGCCGAATATCCCGAGCTGCTGCACAGCCCGCGGTTCTGGGGCTATTCCATGGCGTCGGCCCTGTCTTCGGGCGCTTTCTTTGCCTATCTGGGGGGCGCGCCGTTTGTCGGAACCGAGGTGTTTGCCATGACCCCCGGAATGCTGGGCCTGTTCTTTGGCGCGCCCGCGATCGGCTATTTCCTGGGAAATTACCTGACTGGCCGCTTTGCCGTGCGGTTCGGCATCAACCGCATGGTCCTGTGGGGCTGCCTGTTCTGCAGCCTGGGCGGCCTGTTGTCCCTGCTGGTGATGCTGGCCGGAGCCGGATCGCCGATCAGCTTTTTCGGGTTCATGACCTTTGTCGGGCTGGGCAACGGCTTGTCGATTCCCAACGCCACCGCCGGGATGCTGTCGGTCCGACCGCATCTGGCAGGCACCGCCGCCGGGCTGGGCGGCGCGATGATGCTGGGCGGCGGCGCGGCACTGAGCGCGCTGGCGGGGGCGCTGCTGTCGCCGCAGACCGGCGCCTATCCGCTGTTGTGGCTGATGCTGATCACCGCGCTGCTGGGCACGGTCACCATCGTGCTGGTGATACTGCGGGAACGCCAGCTGGGTCTCTAGGCCTTGCGCGAGACGATTTGCAAACCTAGTGTGCCGCCAGATCGATTTTGCAAAGGCACCTCATGGCCACCAAGAAACTCTATGCCGGCGCCAAGCTGCGGGAAATGCGAACCCGACTGGGGCTGACGCAAAAGGATTTCGCCGGCAAGCTGGGCATCTCGCTGCCCTATCTGAACCAGATGGAGAACAACAACCGTCCGGTCAGCAGCACGGTGGTGCTGGCGCTGGCACAGGAATTCGGGCTGGATGTCACCGAGCTGAGCACTGGCGACAGCGAGCGGCTGGTCAGCGACATGCGCGAGGCGCTGGCCGATCCGGTCATTTCAGATGGCGTACCGCCGCTGGCCGATCTGCGCCTGACCGCCTCCAATGCGCCGGCCCTGGCGCGCGCCCTGATCGAACTGCACCGCAGCTATCGCCAGACCCACGAGCGTCTGGCGTCGCTGGACGAGGCCCTGGGCCGCGAAGGCGCCGGAACCCAGTCCAGCCCCTGGGACGACGTGCGGGACTTTTTCCACTATTGCGACAACTATATCGACTCGGTGGATCGCGCGGCCGAGAATTTCGCCGGGCAGGCCAACCAGAGCCGCCAGGACATCCGCGCCGCGGCCATGGCCCAACTGACCGCGCGCGGCGTGGTCGTGGCCTTTGTCGACATGGAATTGCTGCGCCAGTTCGATGTCCAGCGCAAGATTCTGCGCCTGTCCTCGCGGGCCACGCCGCAGACCCAGCTGTTTCAGATCCTGCTGCAACTGGCGCTGCTGACCCAGGACGCGCTGCTCGAAGCCACGCTGGATCTGGCGCGGTTTCAGACCGACGCGGCGCGTTCCATCGCCAAGATCGGACTGGCGAACTATTTTGCCGGCGCGGCGATGATGCCCTATGGCGACTTTCTGGCCGCGGCCCAGGATTGCCGCCACGATCTGGAGCGCCTGAGCCTGCAATTCGGCGCCAGTATCGAGCAGGTGGCGCACCGGCTGTCGACACTGCAACGCCCCGGCGCAAAGGGTGTGCCGTTCTTTTTCGTGCGCGTCGATCAGGCCGGCACCATCACCAAGCGCCACAGCGCCACGCGGCTGCAATTCGCGCGGTTCGGCGGCGCCTGCCCGCTGTGGAACGTGCATCAGGCCTTTGAGACGCCGGGCCGGTTCCTGCGGCAACTGGCCGAAACGCCGGATGGTGCGCGTTATATCCTGTTGGCCCGGGATGTGTCCAAACCCGGCGGGTCCTTTGACACACCGGTGCGGCGCTATGCCATCGCCTTGGGATGCGAGGTGCGCCATGCGGGCTCGATGGTCTATGCCGACGGGCTGGATGTCTCCAACGTCGGAACCTTTGAACCGATCGGCATTTCCTGCCGCATCTGTGAACGCACGGCCTGCCACCAGCGTTCCGTGCCGCCGCTGGAACGACAGCTGACAATCGACGAGAATACGCGGGGGGTGCTGCCCTATCGGATCAGCTGACCCCCGGCAGGCGCCAGGGCGCGCCGGGGGGTTTTCTTGAGGGGTGGGGCGGTTATTCCGACAGCATGCTCCAGATCTGATCCTTGAGCAGCGCGCGTTTCTTGCGCATCTCGACCTCGGTCAGTTCCTCGACCGGTTCGACGTTGGTCTCGGCCCGATGCACGGCACGGTTGATCTCGTGATACTCGTCCGCCAGCTTGGCAAAATGCGCGTTGGACTCCTTGAGCGCGTGCATCGCATCGATCTTGTCAGGAAATTCCTCGGCCAGTTCATGTGGCGTGTGAGACATCTGTATACTCCTTGTTGCTTGGATTTGGCTGCAGATTAGGGCCACCGCTGCGCGCGGTACTTTGATGTTGATCAATCCGCGTGGCCGGATAGGGAAAAAGCCGTCCGCCGCGCCATCAGCGCCGTGCACGCCGCCAGCCGGCCCGCCGCGCCGCTGCCTCGGAACAGAACCAGCGTTCGCCTTTTTGCGGGTTGATCCGGGTGCGGTCGTAATGCTCCTGTCCGGGCAGGTGGTAAATGCGCCGCCCGCCCGACGAGATGTTACCCTTGATGGCGCAATCCGCCGGCGCAGCCCGAACCGGCCGCTGCCGCGCGGCGCGGTGCTCGGCAGGCGACTGCATGCGGCTGGCATGCAGGCCCCGGTTGCGCACCGCGGCGCGTTTCTCGTCCAGGTCATAATCCATGGAATAGCGCCGATAGGCAAAGGCCAGCCCCTCGGTCACCAGCACCGAACCGACATCCGCGCCCAGCGCGTCGCAGCGGGCGACAATGCGCCGGTAGCGATCGGTTGTCAGCGCCGTGCACCGCGCCTTGCGGCCCTGATAGCGACGGCGGACCTGATCGGTGGCCCATTTGCCGCAGGCCCAGACCTCGCCCGAGGCGCGCCGGCAGGTTTGATCCAGTTCCGGCGCGTCGATCCCGAAAAGGCGCACGCGCTGCCCGCCGACATCCCAGGTATCAGCGTCGATCACCCGCACAATCCCGGTCGGCCCCTGGGGACCGGCCACGGCCGCCACCGACAGGCTGGCCAGAACAAATACTGCACAAATCCTTAACACCCCGCCGATATGGGGCGGAAATCCGCCGCGCACAATGCGTTTCGTTAAGGCAGGTTAACAGGTGTTTCAGCGCTGTGCCGTCTGCCAATCGGGATGCAGCCAGGGCTGGTCGTTGGAGGGCGGCAGCGGATCGCGGCCCAGCAGGTGGTCGGCGACCTTTTCGCCGACCATGATCGAGGGCGCGTTGAGATTGCCATTGGTGATGCGGGGAAAGATGCTGCTGTCGGCCACCCGCAGCGCCCGGACGCCGATCACCCGGCCCCGCGGATCGACCACCGCGCCCGGATCGTCGGGCCGCCCCATGCGGCAGGTACCACAGGGGTGATAGGCGCTTTCCGCGTGTTCGGCGACAAAGGCGTCCAGTTCGGCATCGCTCTGCACCCCTGCCCCGGGCTGAATCTCGTGGCGGACAAAGGCGGCAAAGGCCGGCTGGGCGAAGATCTCGCGGGTCAGGCGGATGCAGTTGCGGAAATCGTGCCAGTCCTGCTCTGTTGACATATAGTTGAACCGGATCACCGGCGCCGCAACCGGGTCGGGCGAGCGCAGCGTCACGCTGCCCCGGCTGGGCGAGCGCATGGGGCCGACATGGGCCTGAAACCCGTGCCCCTCGGCGGCGGCCTGGCCATCATAGCGCACCGCCATCGGCAGGAAATGATACTGGATGTCCGGATAGGGCACCCCGGCGCGGCTGCGAATGAAGGCGGCGCTTTCGAATTGGTTCGACGCCCCCAGACCGCGTCGCAGGAACAGCCATTGCGCGCCGATCAACGCCTTGCCGACCAGGTTCCAGTGCCGATAGAGCGTGATCGGCTGGCTGGCGGCCATCTGGATATACAGTTCAAGATGATCCTGCAGGTTCTGCCCGACCCCGGGGCGGTCGGCGATCACCTGGATGCCGTGTTCGGACAGGTGCCGCGCCGGGCCGATGCCCGACATCATCAACAGCTTGGGCGAGTTGATCGACGAGGCCGCCAGCACCACCTCGCGCCGGGCCCGGAC
The DNA here is from genome assembly GCF_042687825.1 of Sedimentitalea sediminis. Taxonomy (NCBI): domain Bacteria; kingdom Pseudomonadati; phylum Pseudomonadota; class Alphaproteobacteria; order Rhodobacterales; family Paracoccaceae; genus Sedimentitalea; species Sedimentitalea sediminis. The sequence goes on from NZ_JBHUQE010000010.1 coordinate 33,080, forward strand.
GGTCTGCACCTTGCCGCCGCGGCGTATCTCGACCCCGGTGGCCCGGCCCTGGTCGATCACCACGCGGCAGGCCAGCGCACGGATCACTTTGCAGGTGTCGCGCCTGAGCGCCGGGCGCAGATAGGCATTGGCCGCCGACCAGCGCCGTCCGCGCCATACGGTCTGGTCCATCGGACCAAACCCCTCTTGCTTTGCGCCATTATAATCGTCTGTCGCCTGATATCCGGCCTGCTGCCCGGCCTGGACAAAGGCATCGAACAGCGGGTTGGAGCGCGGCCCCCGGGTGACATGCAGCGGTCCGTCGCGGCCGCGCCAGTCCGGGTCGCCGCCATGGCCGTTGGCGTGCCAGTTTTCCATCCGCTTGAAATAGGGCAGCACGTCGGCATAGCCCCAGCCGGAGGCGCCCTGTTCCGCCCAATGATCGAAATCCATCGCGTGACCGCGCACATAGACCATGCCGTTGATGCTGGAGGAGCCGCCGATCACCTTGCCGCGCGGACAGGCCAGCCGGCGGTTGTTCAGATGCGGCTCGGGTTCGCTGCGGTAGCCCCAGTCGTAGCGCGCCATGTTCATCGGATAGCTCAGCGCCGCTGGCATCTGGATGAACGGGCCGGCGTCAGAGCCGCCATGTTCGATCACGACGACCGAGGCCCCGGACTCTGCCAGCCGATAGGCCAAGGTGCAGCCCGCGCTGCCGGCCCCGATGATGACGAAATCCGCCTCCATGATCACGCGCGCCCTGCCATCGCGCCGCTGCGCGGCGATTTCATGCCTCCGGCGGGGATATTTCCGGCAAGAGGAAAAGTCATCATTCGCCCCTTGGGAAACGCTGGTTTTCTTCGAGCACGTTCAGGTCCATGTGGTTGCGCATGTAGCGTTCCGAGGCTTTTTGCAGCGGCTGGTAGTCCCATGGGTAATAGCCGCCCTGGCGCAGCGCCTCATAGACCACCCAGCGGCGGGCCTGACTGGCGCGCACCTCGGCGTCAAAGCGTTCGAGGTTCCAGCGTTCCCGCGACTGGACGCGCAGGGTTTCCAGCGTGCCCTGATGGGCCGGGGTTTCGGCCAGGTTGGTCAATTCCAGCGGATCGTTCTTCAGGTCGAACAGCTGGTCCGGATCGAGCGCGCAGCGGTTGTATTTCCATCTGCCCTGACGCAGCGACACCAGGGGCGCATCCGACCCCTCGGCGGCGTATTCCATGGCCACGGGACTGGAACGCTGGTTGCCATGGGCCAAGGGCGTCAGGTCCTGGCCATCGGTCCAGGGTTCGATTTCGGTCATGTCCACCCCGGCCAGCGCGCCGAGGGTCGGCGTTACGTCCAGCGTCGAGACGGGCGTGTCGATGCGGCCCGCCGGCAGGTCCGGTGCCGCGATCATCAGGGGCACACGGGACGCGCCTTCGAAGAAGGACATTTTGAACCACAGCCCGCGCTCGCCCAGCATGTCGCCATGGTCCGAGACGAAGACCACCATCGCCTCCTGGCGGGTGTCCTGCAGCACCTGCAGGATCGCGCCGATCTTGTCGTCGAGATACGAGATATTGGCGAAATAGGCCCGCCGTGCCCGCGCGATATCTCTGCCGGTAATATCAAAACTGCGCCAGTCATTGGCGTCAAACAGGCGTTTGGAATGCGGGTCGTGATCGGCATAGGCGATGGCCGGCGTCTCGGGCACCAGATGCGCGCAGTCGCGATACAGGTCCCAGTATCGGCGCCGCGTCACATAGGGATCATGTGGGTGGGTAAAGCTGACGGTCAGGCACCAGGGCCGCTCGTCATGGCCGCGGGCCAGATCATAGAGCTTTGCGGTCGCGTGATGGGCGACTTCGTCGTCATATTCCATCTGGTTGGAGATTTCGGCCACCCCGGCCCCGGTGACGCTGCCCAGATTGTGATACCACCAGTCGATGCGCTGGCCCGGTTTGCGGTAATCCGGCGTCCAGCCGAAATCGGCCGGGTAGATGTCGGTGGTCAGGCGTTCCTCAAAGCCGTGCAGCTGGTCCGGCCCGACGAAATGCATCTTGCCCGACAGGCAGGTCTGATAGCCGGCGCGGCGCAGGTGATGGGCATAGGTCGGGATGTCGCTGCGAAACTCGGCGGCGTTGTCATAGACTCCGGTGCGGCTGGGCAACTGCCCGGACATGAAGCTGGCGCGCGCCGGCGCGCAGAGCGGGCTTGCGGTATAGGCATTGGCAAACCGGGTCGAGCGCGCCGCCAGCCGCTTGAGGTTGGGCACGTGCAGCCAGTCTGCCGGGCCATCGGCAAACAGGGTGCCGCTCAACTGATCCACCATCAGGATCAGAATGTTGGGCCGGCTCATGTCCGCGCCTGCCGCAGCAGGGCCAGAACCGACAGGGCCTGCTCGATGGCGATCTGCGGTGCGTCTGGGTCGTGCAATGCGGCGCGGATATACAACCCGTCGATCAGCGCCGCCAGCGTGTCGGCGGCCTGGGCAGGGTTGGCCACCAGGGGCCCCAGCGCATGGGTCAGGTTCGACCGCAGGCGCCGCTGATAGATCCGCCACAGGCGCAGCGCGTCGTCGTCGGATTGCGCCATGACGTAGAAGGTCATCCAGGCGCCGATCGTGGCCGGCGCAAAGCAGGCGGGCGCAAAACAGGCGCGAATGATGGCCGCGGCGCGGTCCTGCTGCGCCGCCTCGCGCAGTTCGTGGCGCACCGTAGCGCCGAAGTCGGTGAGAATGCGGCGCATCGCGGCCAGGAAAATCTGTTGTTTGCCGCCGAAATAATGATGCGCCAGGGCGCTGGACATGCCCGCCCGGCGGGCGATCTGATTGACCGTCACATCCAGCGATCCTGCCGATCCGATTTCGGCAATCGTTGCCTTGACCAGCGCCTCGCGCCGTATGGGTTCCATTCCGACCTTGGGCATGTCCGGACTCCGCGTTTTCTGGGATCCGACGCTAGAAACCGTTTGTTGACTCGTCAATCAATAAAACGGCAGCCCATCGCCCGGACCCCGGTCACGGCGGCAGCGGTGCATCAGACCTTGGTCGCCGGTACCGGTGGGGTGATCTGGCGCCGTTTCAGCACGGTTTCGCGCCATGTGATGAAAGTGACGGCCCCCAGGATCAGCCCCCCGCCAAGGATCACCCAGCCGTCCACAGGTTCACTGAAGACCAGCGCACCCAACGCCGTCGCCCACACCAGCTGCAGAAAGGTCACCGGCTGGGTGACAGCCACCGGGGCTGCGGCAAAGGCCAGGGTCATCGCGAAATGCCCGGCGGTGGCAAAACTGGCGACGCCGAACAGGATCAGCAGTTCGGTCAGGGTTGGCGTGACCCAAACCGCATAGGCAAAGGGCGCCAGGCACAGGGTGACCCAGATTGACAGCATGCCAACGACGGTAGCGGCATCGGCGCGCCCCGTGGCGACCTTTGCCAGCAGATAAGAGCCGCCGAAAGCGATCGCGGCCAGCAGCATCGCCAGATGCCCCGGCTGGATCTCGCGGTATCCGGGGCGCAGAATGATCAGCGCACCGATCAGTGCGGCAACAACGGCAACAAGGCGGCGGGCGGCCAGCCGTTCCCCCAGAAACAGCGCCGCGCCCAGGGTGACGTAGACCGGCGAAAGATAATTGATCGCGGTGACCTCGGACAGCGGAATGCGGGTCATGGCAAAAAACCACATCATCACCGCCAGCGCATGCAGCACACCGCGCGCCGTGAACAGCGCCCACATGCGGCGATCCAGGCGCGCCGAAAACAGCGGGCGCAGCATCGGCAACAGAAAGACCAGTCCCAGCAGATAGCGCAGAAACGCCTGTTCAGGCGGTGGAATCCGCGGACCCAGGTATTTGACAAACGCCGTGACGGCGACAAAACACAGGCCAGTGACCAGCATCCAAAGGATGCCGGCGACGGGGCGCGCGGGTCGCTGATTGCTCATGGACAATGTGAATACTCATTCCGATGCGGGTGCAACCTTTCACATGACAAGCAGTTTCAACGCGATCGCCCACATGATCAGTGCGATCGCCGCGTCCATGATCTGCCAGGCCCTTGGCCGGGCAAAGACAGGCTGCAAAAGCCGGGCACCAAAGCCGAGTGTAAAGAAGAACACGAAGCTGGCGCAGATCGCGCCCAGCCCGAACCCCACCCGGTCGGCATATTGCGCCGAGATCGTGCCGATCAGCACGACCGTGTCCAGATAGACATGCGGGTTGAGCCAGGTGAACGCCAGCACCATCGACAGGGCAGCCGCCAGGCTGGCCGCCTGCCCCCTGTCCGCCCGCATCGTTTCGCCGCCGCGCCAGGCGCTGCGCAGGCTGATCAGCCCATAGATTGCCAGAAAGGCAGCTCCGCCATAGCGCATGACCGGCTCAAGCCCCGGCAGGCGCGCAGCAAGGCTGCCGACCCCCGCCACCCCGGTGGCGATCAGGATCGCATCCGACAGGGCACAGGCCAGACAGGTCCAGAACACGTGCTGCCCGCGCAACCCCTGGCGCAGGACAAAGGCGTTCTGCGCCCCGATGGGCAGGATCAGACTGAGCCCCAGTCCGAAACCGGGCAGAAACGCGGTGCTCATCGCTCTCACTCTCTTTCCGTCTTGGCACGCGGATTGACTAGATTGGGGCGGAAACGTAATCCAGTTAATAATTATCACTCCAGTTAAGGAATGCTAATGCATTTCGATCCTCATCATCTGGCCGCTCTGTCCGCCGTACTGCGCTGTGGCAGTTTCGAGGCAGCCGCCAGAGAGCTGGCGATCACGCCCTCGGCGGTGTCGCAGCGTATCAAGGCGCTGGAGGATCGCGTCGGCGGCGTGCTGATCCGGCGCGGCCCACCCTGCACCGGGACGGCCGCCGGGCTGCGCCTGTGCAAACATGCCGAGGATGTGGCGCTGCTGGAATCACTGGTCAGCCGCGAATTGTCGCTGGACCGTCCGGCGGGCACGACGCATCTGCGCATCGCGGTCAATGCCGACAGTCTGGCCACCTGGTTCGTCGCGGCGATGGCAGCTGTCCCGGACCTGCTGTTCGATCTGGTTATCGACGATCAGGATCACAGCGCCGACTGGCTGCGGCGCGGCGAGGTCAGCGCCGCGGTCACCGCCCAGCGCCAGCCGGTGACCGGCTGTGATGCGGTGCCGCTGGGGGCGCTCAGCTATGTCGCCACCGCCAGCCCCGGCTTCATGCGGCGGTGGTTCCCGCACGGTCCGGACGCTGCGACCCTGGCCCGCGCGCCCTGCCTGACTTTCAACGCCAAGGACCAGCTGCAACGGCGGTGGATATCCGACAATGTCGGCCAGCGGCTGTCCCCGCCGGCGCATTACCTGCCCTCGACCCAGGCCTTTGTCGACGCCGCCCGCGCCGGATTGGGCTGGGGCATGAACCCGGAACCGCTGGTGCGCGCGGCGCTGAAACAGGGCGATCTGGTGCCCTTGCGCCCCGAATCCGCGCTGGACGTGCCGCTGACCTGGCAGATCAGCCGCATCATGGCACCGGCGCTGGCGCCGATGACCCGGGCGGTGCGCGCCGCAGCGCGGGCCGAACTGATCGCCGCAGCCTGACCTTGCCGCATCAGGTCCGGGTGGCGATACTGACCCCATCCCAGCCGGAGAAAGCCATGTTCAGCAAGACCGCTCTCAGCTATTCCGCGATCCCCCTGCCGGACCGGACGGATTTGGACGACGGGCAGATGTACCAGGCAGCCAGCGCCTTTCACGACCGGATGCGCACCCGGCATACGGTGCGCGACTATTCCGAGCGCCCGGTGCCGCGCGATGTGATCGAAACCTGCATCCGGACCGCCGGCACCGCGCCTTCGGGGGCCAATCACCAGCCCTGGCATTTCGTCGCCATCGCCGATCCGGCGATGAAACAGCGCATCCGCGACGCGGCCGAAGACGAGGAACGCCGCTTTTATGCCGGCGGGGCCGGCGACGAATGGATCAGGGCGCTGGAACCGATCGGCACCAATGCCGAGAAACCGCACCTGACCACCGCCCCCTGGCTGATCGTGGTCTTTGCCCAGCGCTGGGGCCAGTTTCAGGACGGCACCCGGTTCAAGAATTACTACGTGCCCGAAAGCGTCAACATCGCCACAGGGTTCCTGCTGGCCGCCCTGCACCATGCCGGCCTGTGCACCCTGACGCACACGCCCAACCCGATGAAATTCCTGAACCACGCCCTTGGGCGCCCCCCGTCGGACAAGCCGACGATGATCATCGCCGTGGGCCATCCGGCCGCCGACGCGACCGTTCCGGCCGTGGCAAAGCTGAAAAAGCCATTGCGGGACATCGCCACGTTCCTGGAGTGACGGCCCGGGCCAAAGAACCGCGCCGGCCCGCGCGGTCCGAGATCAGAGCTGATCCATCACCTCGTCGCTGGCCTCGAAATTGGTGGTGACGCGCTGCACGTCATCGTCGTCTTCCAGCGCTTCGATCAGGCGCATCAGCTTTTGCATGCCGTCCAGATCCATCTCGGTGGTGGTGGTCGGGCGCCATACCAGCTTGGTGCTTTCGGATTCCCCCAGTTCGGCTTCGAGCGCGTTGGAAACGTCGTTCAGATCAGTGTCGGCACACCAGATCACATGCCCGTCCTCGGTGCTTTCGACATCCTCGGCGCCGGCCTCGATCGCCGCCATCATGACGGTATCCGCGTCGCCGACACTGGCAGGGTACGTCACCTCGCCCTTGCGGTCGAACATGAACCCGACGCTGCCGGTCTCGCCCAGATTGCCGCCATTCTTGGAAAAGGTCGAGCGCACCGTCGACGCGGTGCGGTTGCGGTTGTCGGTCATCGCCTCGACGATCACCGCGACACCGTTGGGGCCATAGCCCTCATAGCGGATTTCTTCGTAGTCGTCGCCCTCGCCGGCCTGGGATTTCTTGATCGCGCGGTCGATCACATCCTTGGGCACCGAATTCGACTTGGCCTCTTTGACCGCCAGACGCAGGCGCGGGTTTTTGTCCGGGTCCGGGTCGCCCATCTTGGCCGCCACGGTGATTTCCTTGCTGAGCTTGGAGAACAGCTTGGAGCGGGCCGCGTCCTGACGCCCCTTGCGGTGCTGAATGTTTGCCCATTTGGAATGGCCGGCCATGTTTGTCTCCGTCTTGAATATGCGCGCTGGTCTGGCCGGTTCTATAGGCCACGGCATGGCCCAAGGGCAAGCGGTCACTGGCTGTCGCCCGCGTGGCTGGCCAAGCCGCCAACTTGTGCCTAGTCTGCGGCCATGACCCAGGACCAGATCATTTTGTTCTCGCTCTTTACCGGCGTCTTTGCCCTGCTGCTATGGGGGCGGTTCCGCTATGACCTGGTGGCGTTCTCGGCGCTGATGCTGGGCGTGGTCCTGGGGGTCGTGCCCACCCAGGACGCGTTTGCCGGTTTCGGCCATCCGGCGACGCTGGTGGTGGCGCTGGTGCTGATCGTGTCGGCCGGGCTGGTGCGGTCCGGCGCGGTGTTTCTGATCACCCGCACGCTGGTGGACAGCAGCCGCGCGCTGGGTGGCCACATCGCCCTGATGGGCGGCATCGGCGCGGTATTGTCGGCGTTCATGAACAACGTGGCGGCACTGGCGCTGCTGATGCCGGTGGACATCCAGACCGCCCGCAAGGCCGGGCGCAACCCAGGCCTGTCGCTGATGCCGCTGGGCTTTGCCACCATACTGGGCGGCATGGTCACCCTGATCGGCACCCCGCCCAACATCATCATCGCGGCGATCCGCGCGGAATCCCTGGGCGAACCGTTCCGGATGTTCGATTTTGCGCCCGTCGGAGGCATTGCCGCCATTGCCGGTCTGATCTTTGTGGCGCTGCTGGGCTGGCGCCTGATCCCGGACCGGGGCGGCGATGCAGGCGGCGCCGGTGCACTGGCCGAATACATTGCCGAACTGACGGTGCCCGAGGACTCGGACCATATCGGCAAGCGCCTGGGCGAACTGGACGAGACCGCCGAAAAGACCGACGTGGCGATCCTGGGGCTGATCCGCGACGGCAAGCGCCGCTATGGCCGCGCGACCAACGCCCTGCTCAAGGCCGGCGATTCCCTGCTGCTGGAGGCGACGCCCGATGCGCTGGACGAGTTCCGCTCGGCGCTGAGTCTGGATTTCTCGGACGCCAAGCGGCAGGAACTGCTGACCGCGGCGGGCGACGGGCTGGAAGTGGTCGAGGTCGTTGTGCCGGAAACCTCCCGCATCGCCGGAAAGACGGCGCAGGGCATCGGTCTGGCCTGGCGCCAGAACACGGTGCTGTTGGGCATTTCCCGACAGGGGCACCGGATCACCAGCCACATGCGCCAGACCAGCATCCAGCCCGGCGACATCCTGCTGCTGCTGTGCCCGCGCGACCGTGCACCGGACGTGACCGAATGGCTGGGATGCCTGCCGCTGGCGGCGCGCGGGCTGAACGTGACGGCGAATGACAAGGTCTGGCTGGCCATCGGCCTGTTTGCCGCCGCGGTGGTGGCGGCCAGTTTCGGCCTGCTCTATCTGCCGGTGGCGCTGGGGCTGGTGGTGGTGGCCTATGTGCTGACCCGAATCCTGCCGATCAGCGAGATCTATGACCATATCGAATGGCCGGTCGTGGTGCTGCTGGGGTCGATGATCCCGCTGGGCACGGCACTGGAAAATTCCGGCGGCACCGGTCTGATCGCCGGCGCGCTAACCGGTCTGACTCAGGGCATGCCGGCCTGGGCGATCCTGACCGTGCTGATGGTCGTGACCATGACCCTGTCAGATGTTCTGAACAACACCGCCACCACCATCGTCGCCGCGCCGGTGGGCATCCAGATGGCGCAGACGCTGGACGTATCGCCCGACCCGTTCCTGATGGCGGTGGCGGTGGCGGCCTCCTCGGCCTTTCTGACGCCGATCGGACACAAGAACAATACGTTGATCCTGGGCCCCGGCGGCTATCATTTCGGCGATTACTGGCGCATGGGCCTGCCTCTGGAACTGATCATCATCGCGGTGTCGGTCCCGGCCATCCTGGTGTTCTGGCCGCTGTAAGACCGGCATGCCGAGCATCGTTGCCGACCGGTCCCAGCCGGACGCTTTTTTTCGGCGCTGCGCGAAAACCACTTCACAGCACCGCACTTGCGGATTAGGGCCACCGCATGAAACCGTTTCTGATCCTGCAATTGCGCCCCGAAACCGACGCGGCGGAAGATGAATTCGCCTCGATTCTGGACAAGTGCAAGCTGCCCGCGGATCGGACTCATCGGATAAGGCTGGATTGCCAGGACCTGCCCAATGGGCTGAACGTGACCGACTATGCCGGCATCATCGTCGGCGGCGGCCCCGGCTGCGTCAGCGATCCGGTGGCCGAGAAATCCGAAATCGATGCCCGGATCGAGGACCAGATCCTGTCGCTGATGCCGCAGATCACGGCGCTGGACCACCCCTTCATGGGCTGCTGCTATGGTCTGGGGATCCTGGCGCATCACCTGGGCGGCGATGTCAGCAAAGCACGGTATGGCGAACCGGTCGGACCCTCGGATTGCAGCCTGACCCCGGAAGCCCAGGACGACCCGCTGACCAGCGGATTGCCGACCGAGTTTCAGGCCTTTGTCGGTCACAAGGAAGCGGTGCAGGCGCTGCCGCCGGGCTGCGTGCATCTGGTGGCCTCTGACCCCTGCCCGTTCCAGATGATCCGCTATGGCCGCAACGTCTATGCCACCCAGTTCCACCCCGAGGCCGACGCGCATGATTTCGAAAACCGCATCCGGATCTACCGCAATCACGGCTATTTTCCGCCGGACCAGGCCGACGAGCTGATCGCCATCTGCCACGCCGCCAGCGTCACGGTGCCGGGTGAAATCCTGCACCGTTTTGCGGCGCGCTACGGCCAGTAGACGACCGGCGGCGTTGCGCGCCACCGAACGTCCCGGGCGGCATGCGGCACTGGGTGCCGCCAAGCTTCGAATGCGCCTGTAAGGCGCGCCTTCAGATTACGTCCGGCAGGCGGATCAAAGCGGCCAGATCAATGGAATCAGCGCCGAAGCCAGCATGCCGATGGACAGGTTCAGGGGGATCCCCACACGCATGAAATCGGTGAACCGATAGCCACCGGGGCCATAGACCAGCATGTTGGTCTGATAGCCGATCGGCGTGGCAAAGGACGCCGACGCGGCCACCATGACCGCTACCACCAGCGGGCGCGGATCGAGGCCCATCGCACTGGCCAGGCCGATGGCGATCGGGGTCACCACCACGGCCACGGCATTGTTGGACACCAATTCGGTCAGCACCGAGGTCAGCAGATAGATCGCCCAGATCACCAGAAACGGCGGCAGACTGGACAATGTAGGCGCGATACTGTCCACGATCAGCCGCACTGCGCCCGAACTTTCCAGCGCGGCACCAATGGCCAGCATCGAAAAGATCAAGGCCAGCAGGCGCCCGTCGACAAAGGAAAACGCCTCGTCCGCGTCGATGCAGCCGGTGATCAGCACCAGCGCCACCGCCAGAACCGAAAGAAACAGGATCGGCGCCACGCCCAGCGCCGCCAGCAGCACGATCCCGACCAGAGCCGCCACCGCGATCGGCGCATGGCTGCGCCGATAGGCCCGCGCCGAGGGATGACTGACATCGACCATCTCCATGTCCACGGCCAGGCGCTGGATGTCGCCCGGCGCGCCTTCCAGCAGCAGTGTGTCGCCCACCCGCACCACCAGATCGTCCAGCTGCCGGCCGATATTCTGGTTGCGCCGATGCACCGCCAGCACATAGACGCCATAGCGCCGGCGCAGGCGCATCGACCCCAGGCTGCGCCCCACCAGCTTGCAGCCGGGGGTGATCAGCACCTCGACGGTCGAGGTCTCGACGGCCGAGACCTGATCGACGCGCCTGAGTTCCTTGTTGGCCTGCAGGCTCAGCAATTCGGTCATCTCGGTGCGCAGCACGACCCGGTCGCCGACCTGCAGTTCGACGCCTTTCAGATCGCGCCGCAACGACACGTCGCCGCGCACCACATCGACGAGGCGCACGCCTTCGCGCTTGAACAGCTGCACCCCGGTCACCTCGCGCCCGATCAGGTTGCTGTCCGGCGGGATCACCGCCTCGGTAAAGAATTTCATCCGCGAGCGGTCCGACAGCATTGTCGCCATGCTGTCCCGTTCCGGCAAAAGGCGCGGCGCGACAAAGCGCAGATAGACCATGCCCCAGGCCACCACCGCCAGCCCCAGGGGCGTGACTTCGAAAATCGAAAACGCCGCCAGCCCGTTGCTGCGCGCAACACCGTCCACCAGCAGGTTTGTCGAGGTGCCGATCAGCGTCAGCGTGCCGCCCATGACCGCCGCGTAACTGAGCGGGATCAGAAGCTTGCTGGCCGGAGTGTCCAGGGTGCGCGCGAGTTGGATGAAGACCGGGATCATCACCACCACCACCGGTGTGTTCGAGACAAAGGCCGAGGCCAGCACCACAAAGCCCATCAACATGCCGATGGCGAAACGCGGGTTCACGCTGGCCTGTTTCTGCGCCACCGAGGTAAAGGCATCCAGTGCGCCGGTGCGCACCAGTGCGCCCATGATGATGAACATCGCCGCAATCGTCCAGGGCGCCGGGTTGGCCAGCACCGGCAGCGCCGCATCATAGGGCAAAACGCCGGTAACCAGCATCACCGATACACCGGCAATCGCAACGACCTCGGTGGGAAAAATCTCGCGCAGAAACAGCACGAACATCGCGCCCACAATGATCAGCGACAGGATCGCACTGCCGGTATCGGTTAGCTGAAAGAGCGGCATGTTCTGTGAGTTGACCCGGGCAGTGGCAATCGGCTGGCGTGCAGTCTCCCCGATTGGCGGCGCCGGGGCAAGGGCTGTTGGTGCCGGTGGCAATTTCCTTTGACCCGGCGCGCGGTTCGCGGCAGGTCCGTCCAGCTTATGGCACGGCCGGTTCCAGACGCCCGCCGACCCGGACCATGCGCATGGTCCGGGTTTCGCCGGTTCGGTCGTCGGTCTCGACGAATGCGCCAGACAGGGTCGCCTCGCCCTTGGCCGGGCTGAACCGGGCCTTGGGCATGCCGGTGATGAACCGGCGCATCGGCTCGGCCTTGTCCATGCCGATCACCGAGTGATAATCGCCGCACATCCCGGCATCGCTGAGATATCCGGTGCCGCCGGGCAGCACCTGGGCATCCGCTGTCGGCACATGGGTATGGGTGCCCACCACCAGGCTGGCGCGGCCATCGCAATAATGCCCCATTGCCATCTTTTCCGAGGTGGCCTCGCAATGCACATCGACGATCACCGCATGCGCCAGCCCGCCACGCGGATGCGCCTTCAGCACTGGTTCGACGGCGGAAAACGGATCGGCAAAGGGGCGCTTCATAAAGACCTGGCCGAGCACCTGCAGCACCAATATCTTGCGACCGCCCGGCGCGGTGAACAATCGATAGCCTTTGCCCGGGGCACGGCGGGCATAATTGATCGGGCGGATGATGCGCGGCTCGCCCTCGATGAATTGCAGCATGTCCTTTTGGTCAAAAGCGTGATCGCCCAGCGTCAGGCAATCGGCCCCTGCGTCCAGCAACAGCTTGGCGTGATCGCCGGACAGCCCCATGCCATTGGTGGCGTTTTCGCCGTTGATCACGACGAAATCCAGCCTCCACTCGGTGCGCAGCCGCGGCAGATGGTCTTTGACTGCGGTGCGCCCGGCCCGGCCCATCACGTCGCCCAGAAACAAAATTCTCATGCCGCCGTGTTAGAGGCTGGCGCCGGCCAGAGCAAGCGCGGCTTGGTCGCGCCCCTGCCCGTGCCGCGCAGCAGAGCACATCTGGCCGGGGACGTGCTCGATGCGCCCGCATCGGCTGCAGCGGCCTGACAAAGAACGCGGCCGGCTCAGGTGTCGGGTATGGCGCCGCGGCGGATCATGTTGCTGGCCACCTGGTCATAGGCCTTGCGCCAGGCGGCCTCCAGTTCCGGGGTGAAATCCGCGCCCAGTCCTTCGCGCAGCGTGTCGATCAGAGCTTCGGCCATCGGCGCGAAATCGGCGGCCTTGACCCCCAGCATCGTGTGTTTCTTGCCCAGCCCGGTATATTGCGCCGCGCTGGCGTCGGCATCGTCCAGCTTTTCCACGATCACGCCCAGCGTGCTCATGAATTTCATCCCCTGCCCGGCCAGATCCTCGCGGAACAGCTCGCGCAGATGCGGTTCTCGGCGAAACAGGGCCTGATAGAAATACAGTGAATGCGCATCGAATTCCGATCGCAGGCGGTCCAGGCTGGTTCGGACCATGTCGAGTTCGGCGGAAGTGAGTGTCATGATGTCTCCTTTCTGCAACCGGACCGATGATAGCACAGCGCGAAAGACTGCCATTTGATCTGGCCCCGTGCCTGCGCCCGGCGGGTCGGCGGATCAACGCCCCAGAGACAGCACCCGGCGCTCGGTGACGATCATGTCCAGTGGTTGATCGGTGGGTTCCAGCGGCAGGGTTTCGGCCTGCTGGGCCTCGTATGCGAACCCGATGGCCAGGGTCGGCCGGATGCTGCGCAGCCGTTCCAGCGTCCGGTCATAGAACCCGCCGCCATAGCCCAGCCGCCCGCCGCGCAGATCAAAGGCCACCATTGGCACAATCACGATCTCGGGGTCGAAAAAGTCGTCCACCAGCGGCACCTGCGCGCCAAAGGGGCCGTCACGCAACGCCCCGCCGGGTTGCCAGCGGCTGAATTTCAGCGGCAAGCCGTCACCCTGGATCACCGGAACGCCCACCGGGCCATGCGCCGCGGCCTCGGCCAGCGCCGGCAGCGGGTCGATCTCGGTACGGATCGGCATATAGCCCGACAGCGGCACGCCGCGATAGCCCGCCAGCACCTCGGACAGATAGGCCGATGCGGCGCCGTTATCCGCCGCATGCGCCGCCTTGCGGCGGGCAAAACCGGCCTTGCGGGCGGCCAGCTTGAGCTGCGCCAGATCGCTCACAGCAGAACCAGGCCGGCCAGCCCGAGAAAGGCGAAGAAACCCACCACGTCGGTAACGGTGGTCACAAAGGTGCCCGAAGCCAGCGCCGGATCGACCCCCAGCTTGTCCATCGCGATCGGTATTACGGTGCCCGCCAGTCCGGCGACGATCAGGTTGATCACCATCGCCGCGGCAATGACATAGCCGATGCCGGGCGAGCCGAACCACAGCAGGCCGATCACCCCCATGGTCACCGCAAAGACCGCCCCGTTCAACAGCCCCACGATCACCTCGCGCCGGATCACCCGCCAGACATTGGCGCCGGTCAGGTCCTTGGTGGCCAGCGCCCGCACCGCCACGGTCAGCGACTGGGTGCCGGCATTGCCGCCCATCGACGCCACAATCGGCATCAGAACCGCCAGAGCCACGTATTTGGCCAGGGTCGCTTCGAACTGGGCAATCACCAGCGAGGCCAGGATTGCGGTCAGCAAGTTCACCGCCAGCCAGGGCAGCCGGCCCTTGGCCGTATCCGCGACACTGTCCGACAGCGATCCCTCGCCGACCCCGGCCAGACGCAGGATGTCCTCTTCGTGTTCCTCGTCCAGCACCGCCATGGCATCATCGATGGTGATGACCCCGGCCAGCCGGCCCTCTTCGTCGATCACCGGGACCGAGATCAGATGGTACTGGTTGAAGGCATAGGCCACGTCCTCTTCGTCCTGGGTCGCCGGGATCACGCGAAACATTTCTTCGGTGATGTCGCGCAGGGCAACGTCGCGGCGCGAGCCCATCAGCTTGCCCAGCGTGACATTGCCCACCGGATGCATGCGCGGATCGATCAGCACGATATGATAGAACTGGTCGGGCAGCGTGTCGCTGTTGCGCATATGGTCGATGGCCTGTCCGACATTCCAGTGCTCGGGCGCCATCACCACCTCGCGCTGCATCAGGCGGCCGGCCGAACCCTCGGGATAGCCCATTGCCTGTTCCACGGCGGCCCGGTCGGATTCCTCGAGCGCCTCCAGGATCGCTTCCTGCTGCGGCTCTTGCAGATCCTCGATCAGATCGACGACATCGTCGCTTTCCAACTCGCGCACGGCATCTGCCAGCACCTGCGGCGTCAGGACCGAAATCACCTCTTCGCGGATGCTCTCGTCCAGTTCCGACAGGATCTCGCCGTCGAACTCGCGGTCATAAAGCCGGATCAGAGTCTCGCGGTCCGACGGGCCGATCTGTTCCAGCAGGTCGGCGATGTCCGCCGCGTGCAAGGGCTCCATCAACTGGGTCAGCAGCGCCTGGTCCCCGACCTCGACGGCCTCCAGAATCGCCGCGATAGCCTTGCGATCCAATATATAGGCCGCGTCTTCGTGGCCCGGATCGCCGTCGGCTTCGTCTGTGCCTGATGTCATCTTCTGCCCCCTGCGACTGGAGGCAAAATAGAAGAAGGCGCCGCCGGATCACAATGACAATGGCGCAGTTTCGGTGAAGATTTCCGGACATTTCGGAAAAGCGCCGGTTTATTGCTGCCAAACCAGCCGCGCCCAGGCCCGGCACCGCCCCCGGTCCGGCACCGGCACCGGCACCGGCCGACGGGCGGGCGGGCGGGCCGCGTTTCCAACCTATTCGATGGGGTGCAGAACGGCCGTGACCGGGCGGCCTTCGCGGGCCGGGATGGTTTCCATGGTGATCATGTCGCCCTGACGGATGTCGGCCCCTTCATGACTGAGCAGATGCGCCCGCAGGGTCAGCGACGCCGATGCGCCGGGCACGTCCAATTCGAACGGCAGCAGGTCCCGTTCCAGATCGAAATCCTCGGGAATGGTCAGTTCCTTGCGCGCCAGGATCACCGCCGCCGCGTCGGCGCGGCTGGTATCCTCGACATAGATTACCACGCGCCGCGCCGCGGCCGCGGCCCCCGGCGTTTCGAACTTGAGCTGTCCTGTGATCATTCCTGGTCTCCGGTTCCTGTCGCGCGAACGTCATGGCGCGGCGCCGCGCCCTTCTGCCGGTAACCAAGGACGCCCCTGCCCGAGCCGCTAGCCCGGATCCGGCGGCGGCGGGGCGCCATCGTCGGCGGCGGCAGCGCTGGCATCAGCCTCGCCGCCCTGACCCTGTGCGTCAAGATCAGGCGGCGGGGCGCTGGCTGAATCCTGCTGGTCCGCCGCGCCCGCATTCGCGTCCGCCTGCGACACCGGCGGCGGCGGGGCATCGCCCGCATCGTCACTGGCCGCTTCCCCCGCCAGCTGCGGCGGCGGCGCGCCGCCGACATCGGCGTCGAAGCTCTGGGCCGCAGCTGTCACGCCGCCCAGTTGAACGGTGATTGTAATCGGCTCTGACATCGCTGATCTCCAGTTCGGTTCAATGCATCACGACGCGTTCGATCACGTTGTTGACGATATAGACATCCACCTGCTTGCCGCCGGCCCGCGCCGCGTTCAGCACGTGAAAGACATTGGACACGCCATCGACATTGCCGGTCTTGACCCGTTTCCAGCCGGAAATGCCGCTGATGATCGCCCAGCAATTCTGGGCCCCGGTGCTGCTATAGGTCCGGCTGACGGTCTTGTTGTTGTTCCACATGACAATTCTCCCGAAAAAGTTCTTTGCCCGGCCGCGCCGTCACAGCATCTGCGCGCGCGACACGGTCTGGCCATCCATGTACAGCGACACCTGCTTGCCAAAGGCAATGGCCTGACAGCAGATGTCAAAGACGTTGCTGCAGCCATCCTCGGTGTCCGGATCGATCCGCTTCCAACCCTGTCCGTTGGGCATCACCCAGCAGTTCTTGGCGCCATGAGTCGCATAGACCCGGTTCAGCGAAACGGTCTGCCAGATCTGATAGATGCTGCGGATCGCGGCGACGTCGCCGGCGCTGAGCCCGCTGCGTTGCCCGATGGTGATGCCCGGCGGGATCGTCTCGATCGTGGGCAGCCCGTTCTTGGAAAAGGCGAAACGGCCGTAATGCATGATCGAGCCATAATCATAGGGGCCGACATCGTCGCCATCGGCGATATGCTGGTTGAAATTATGCTCTTTGCCGGCCGAAATGTTCTGCCAGTTGATCTTGACCTTGCTGTTGCGGTCCTCGCGGCTCTGTTCGTGCCACAGGCCAAAGGCATGGCCGATCTCGTGGATCGTCGCGCCCAGCCCGCAGCCGCCGGCCAGCCCGATATCCTGGCGCCCGCCCTGCATGCCGACCTGGCTCCAGCAGCCGGTCGCGGGACGGAACCGCACATAGTTCGGATATTGTCCGGCATTGGCGGCGGTGCGCAGAACGAATTGCATGCCGGTTTTCTGCTTCCAATGCGCGATCGCGTCATGCACGCGCTGCTGGTTGCTCAGGGCCGGGTCGATTTCATAGGGCATCAACCCCCCGGGCCATCGTTTGTTCTGGCCGGTCACCACCACGCCATGTGCGACGTTTTCCGGATCGCCCCCGGCTTCCAGCGCCGCCTTGGCCTCGGCGGTGCGGGCCTCGACCTCTTCGACCGTGCCCAGAACGATGCAGCCCTCGAACACCGCCAGCCCGTCGACAGCGGCATATTGCACCGCCTTGTTCTTGAAGGTTTCGCCCGAGATGATCGCCGTGCGGACATCGTTGCTGTCCAGCAGGCCAAAGCAACTGCAATCTTTTTCGCCGGTTTCGGATTCCTGGTTTTCAGACATGACAAATTTCCCCCCGAAAATTGGTCTTGTTGCCGCGTAATACCCTGCGGCGGGACGATCATAGCATGAAAACGGTCCAAAAACCACCACCAGCGGTTGCGCGCGCCGGCAGATGCCAGCGCCCGGACTCAGAGTCCAGCCAACGCCCGGGCCATGGCCGTCTGGCGCGCGATCGTGGCCGCCAGATCCAGCGTCGTCAATTCACCATCGCGCACGATCTGCCGCCCCTCGACGAACAGATGCCGGACCCGCGTCGGCCCCGCCAGCAGCAGCGCCGCCGGGTCCCAACTGCCGGCGCTGTCGATGCCGGTGATGTCCCAGATCGCGATATCGGCGCGCTTGCCCGGTTGCAGCCGACCGCAATCGGGGCGGCCCAGCACATCCGCCCCGCCCCGGGTGGCGATCTCCAGCGCCTCGCGGGCGCTCATGGCGTCCGCCCCCCGCGTCACCCGCTGCAACAGCATTGCCTGGCGCGCCTCGGCCACCAGGTTGCCGGTGTCGTTGCTGGCCGAGCCGTCCACCCCCAGCCCAACCCGCAGCCCGGCGTCGCGCATGGCACGTACCGGGGCGATGCCGCTGCCCAGCCGGCAGTTGGAACAGGGGCAATGCGCCACGCCGGTGCGCGACCGGGCGAACAGGTCGATCTCGGCGCCGTCCAGCTTGACGCAATGGGCGTGCCAGACATCGGCGCCGGTCCAGCCCAGGTCCTCGGCATATTGTCCGGGACGACAGCCGAAATGCGCCTGGCTATAGGCGATATCCTCGTCATTCTCGGCCAGATGCGTGTGCAGCATCACCCCCTTGTCGCGCGCCAGCAGCGCCGCGTCGCGCATCAGGTCGCGGCTGACGGAAAACGGCGAACAGGGGGCAATCCCGACCCGGCACATGGACCCCTCGGCCGGATCGTGATGGGCATCGATGACACGAATGCAATCGGCCAGGATCGCGGCCTCGGATTCGACCAGCGCATCGGGCGGCAAGCCGCCGGCGCTTTCGCCGATGCTCATGGCGCCGCGGGTCGGGTGAAAGCGCAGCCCGATCTCTGCCGCCGCGGCGATGGTGTCGTCCAGCCGCGCGCCATTGGGAAAGAGATACAGATGATCCGAGCTGAGCGAGCACCCCGACAGGGCCAGTTCGGCCAGACCGATCTGCGCCGACACATGCATCTCTTGCGGGCCGAAACGCGCCCAGATCGGATAGAGCGTGCGCAGCCAGCCGAACAGCAGCGCGTCCTGCCCGCCCGGCACCGCGCGGGTGAGGGACTGAAAGAGGTGATGATGCGTGTTCACCAGCCCCGGCGTCACCACACAGCCGCGGGCCGAATGCACCGCGCCGCTGCTGTGCAGGTTTTCGCCTATTTCGGCAATGACACCATCCCGGATCAGGATATCGGCGCCGGTCAATTCGCGCCGGTCGTCGTCCATGGTCAGGATCGTATCGGCGTCACGGATCAGAATGTCGGTCATGTCGGTCTCCACACTTCGGTTTGGCCCGGTTCGGTATGAAGTGTGAGATCGCGCCGACAGAAAACGGGCAAAGGACTCGACGCGCGCGGGGCAGGATAGCCGAGGCCGCCGGTTCGATCAATTCCCGGGTGTTTGGCGCAGAATGTTCAGCGCCTCGGCGTGCAACGCGGCG
Source organism: Sedimentitalea sediminis (assembly GCF_042687825.1). NCBI lineage: Bacteria > Pseudomonadati > Pseudomonadota > Alphaproteobacteria > Rhodobacterales > Paracoccaceae > Sedimentitalea > Sedimentitalea sediminis. The sequence goes on from NZ_JBHUQE010000010.1 coordinate 52,238, forward strand.
TTGGCCGCAGCCAGAACACGCCCGCCGAGATGCGCCGGCCCGCCCTGCCAGTCGGTGACGATGCCGCCTGCCGCCTGGATCACCGCAATCGGCGCCTGAATGTCATAGGCATTCAGCCCGGCCTCGATCACCAGGTCGATCTGCCCCGCCGCCAGCAGCGCGTAGGCATAGCAATCCATGCCATAGCGGGTCAGGCGCGCCTGTGCGGCCACGGCCTCGAACCCGGCGCGTTCGGCCGGCGAGCCGACTTCGGGAAATGTGGTGAAAAGAATGGCCTGTTGCAGCCGCGAGTCGGGCCGGGTTGCCAATGTCATGGTGCCATGCGGACCGGTCATCTCGGCAATGCCGGGGCCGCCGATGAACCGTTCGCTGGTATAAGGCTGGTCGATCAGCCCCAGGACCGGACCGTTCTGGTCCGTCAGCGCAATCAACACACCCCAGGTCGGTGTGCCGCTAATAAATCCACGGGTGCCGTCGATCGGGTCGAGTACCCATTGCCGCCCGGATTCACCGGGAGTCTGGCCGAACTCTTCGCCCAGGATGCCGTCATCGGGGCGATGTTCGGTCAACAGGTCGCGCATCGCCTGTTCGGCTGCACGATCCGCGATTGTCACCGGGTCAAATCCGTCGCTGCGCTTGTTCTGCGCGGTCAGGCCCGGTTGTCGAAAATGCGGCAGGATGGCCGCACGTGCTGCATCCGCAAGCAGGTTCGCCAGGGTCAGATCGGAAAGGGCCGCAATAGTCATGCCCGTCCGACTGCCAGCCGATTGCCCGGATTGCAAGTCTCATCGCGTCGTCTTCAGGCCACTTCGCTGAGCACGCGCGCCAGTTCGAACAGCCTGCGCCGCTGATTCTCGGGAATGGCGTAATACGACCGCACCAGATCCAGCGCCTCTTTGTCGCCCATCAGATCGGCCGGCAGCATCGTCTTGCTGTCATCCTGTTTCTGTTCTTCGCCCAGACCTTCGAAAAAGAAACTGACCGGTACATCCAGTGCATCGGCAATGTCCCAGAGCCGCGAAGCGCTGACGCGGTTGGCACCGGTCTCGTACTTCTGGATTTGCTGGAACTTGATTCCAACCTGCTCTGCCAGTTGCTGCTGCGTCATGCCGATCAACCACCGGCGATGGCGCACGCGCTTGCCGACGTGCACGTCTACGGGATGAGTCATACGTTTCTCCTTTACCAACACTAGTCACGCTCGAGTCCGAAGGCCGGGATTTGCAGCCTCAGACTGCTCCGCTTCACCTTACCGATCACCGGTTTTGAACCCGTTCCACTCCACATGCGAATACTACGGGCTTTTTAGTTGAATTCAAGTCAAGCCACTCGCCGAAAACGGGACAACGCCCTGTTCTGGCACATGATTTGTGCTTGATTCGAAACAATAATTCTCAGCCAGCCCTGTTGCGGTGCGACAAAGGTGTTTTTTCGTTTTACCTTTGTGCCGGACTGTTTGACTTCCGGAAATCTTGCCCTCAAACTGTTAAAAACACAAGGATTTGTTGTGCTAGCCTATCAGATCGAAAGCCCGGGCGCCGCCGCCCGACTGAGCGAAATCGCGCCGCCCGAACCGGGACCGGGACAGATTCGCGTGAAAATTCGCGCCTGCGGACTGAACTTTGCCGACCTGTTGATCCAGGCCGGAAAATACCAGGATATCCCGGAACCACCGTTCACGATGGGAATGGAATTGTCCGGAATTGTGGATAAAGTGCACGATTCCGTGGACAATCTTTACGTAGGCGACCGCGTGGCGGTGTTCTCAGGTCAGGGTGGATTGGCACAACTTGGGGTATTTGATTCGGCCCGCGCCATCCGGATACCCGACAACATGAGCCACGAGCATGCCGCCGCCTTTCAGATCACCTATGGCACGAGCCACGTGGCGCTGGCACACCGGGCCCGCCTGCAACCCGGTGAAACCCTGCTGGTGACCGGCGCGGCGGGCGGGGTCGGGCTGACGGCCATCGAGATCGGCAAGCTGATGGGGGCCACCGTCGTCGCCCATGCCCGCGGCCCGGACAAGCTGGCCGTCGCGCAGGCCGCGGGGGCGGACCATCTGATTGATGACGCCGAGGATTTGCGCACCCGGCTGCGCGACCTGGGCGGCGCCGATGTCGTTTATGACGCCGTGGGGGGCGCGGCCTTTCAGGCGGCCTTTCGCGCCTGCAAGCCCGAGGCCCGGCTGTTGCCCATCGGCTTTGCCAGCGGCGACATCCCGCAGATCCCGGCCAATCACCTGCTGGTCAAGAACCTGTCAGTGCTGGGGGTCTATTTCGGTGGCTACCTGAAATTCCGCCCCGAGGTCGTGCATGAGAGCCTGGCCGAACTGATCGGCTGGTACAGCGCCGGCCGTCTGCGACCGCATATCAGCCACACGCTGCCGCTGACGCAGGTCGCCGAAGGTCTGGACCTGCTGCGCGCGCGCAAATCCACCGGCAAGGTGGTGATCCGGATCGACGACTGACCCAGTACCGACGGGCAATCAGCCGGCCGCCTTCAGGCGCGGCGATGAAACCGCTGAAAACGCGGCCTTGAGCAGGGTCGCCAGCGTCTGGACGGCTTCGGTTTCTGCGGTTTGCCGCGCATAGAAGTTGATGAAATGCAGCGGCAGGGGCGGCAGGCTGCCGTCGTGATCAACGACCTCCAGATGCGGCGGCTGGGTTCCGTCCAGCATCGCCATCACCGCCAGGTCGGCGGCAACGCCAGCCTCGATGCTGCGGTCGGAATCGCTGTCGATGGCCATGTTCCATTCAATCCCCGCCCCATCCAGCGCCCGCAGGACGATCGGCCGGAAGATACAGCTTCTTCCCTGTGCCAAATCCAGCGGCCGCTTGCGCCAGGCCGAACCGCAGGACGCGCCGATCCAGACCAGGGGAATCGCGCTGAGAACCTCGCTGCCCGCGACCTTCTCGGGTTCGGTTGTCAGCACCATGTCGCATTCCCCCCGGTCGAACCGGGCTTTCAGGTCGCGCGTATTGGCGGTGACAAGCTGGACCTTCATCCGGGGAAAGGCCCCGTTGAACTGTTTCAGCACGCGCGGGATCGCCGGATAGACGATGTCATGCGGCACCCCCAGCACGATCTCTCCCTCAAAGGCCTGATCGGTCAGCCGCCCAATCACCTCGTCGTTCAATGCCACCATCCGTCTTGCATAGGTCAACAGCTGTTCGCCCGAAGCCGTCAGCGCGACGCCCCGGCCAGACCGGTCGAGCAGTTCCAGGCCCAGCAGCTCTTCGAGCCGTTTCAGCTGCATCGACACAGCCGATTGCGTCAGGTTCACAAATCCCGCCGCGCGGGTGACCCCGCCCGTGTCGGCCACCGCCACGAACGACCGCAGGGTGGTGATGTCCAGATTTCTCATACATCACACTCCTTTATGAATGACCAAACAAATATTCGCTTTAAAGATATGCCATCAACCGCAATAAATATCAAGCATCGTGATGTTGCAATCAGCATACATCAAGCGTGGATGAAAGAACATATATCATGACCTATATTGCGAACACCCTGAATACGACCCGCCGCCCGACCCTGCGCAACCGCCTGTCGCGCGCCCTTGCTCTGTGGCGTCAGCGCCGGGCACTGGCCCGGCTGGACGCCGCCGCATTGCAGGATATCGGCGTGACCCGCACCGCTGCCCTGACCGAAGCCCGGCGTCCGGTCTGGGATGCACCGGCGAACTGGTATCGCTGATCCCGTTGACCTTTTCCCCGTCCCATTCCGCAGGCCTCGCCGACCCGGGCGCCAAAGGCCGCCCGTTTTGTCAAACTCGCGGTAAAGATTCCTGACGGAAATACTTGAAAAAGCCGGCCGGTCGCCCGATATTTGCCAAGACTGCCGTTGGAATAACTCTGACGGCTCCATCGTCTTTAACGGAGACCTTGAATGGCTGAATTCGACATCAACCGCGTGGCGGGCCGGACTGCGGCCGGAACGCGCACCGCCGTGATCGACGCGGGGCTGCGCGCGCATATGAACAAGGTCTACGGCACCATGTCCGTGGGCACGCTGCTGACCTTTCTGGTGGCCTGGGCCGTCGGCACCAGCCCGGCCCTGCTGGGCGCCTTCCGCGATCCCGTCACCCTGTCGCCCAACATCCTGGGCTGGATCGTCATGTTCGCGCCGCTGATCATGGTGTTTGCGTTCGGCGCCGCCATCAACCGGCTGTCCGCGTCCGGGGCGCAACTGTTCTTTTACGCGTTCTCGGCGGTCATGGGTCTGTCCATGGCCTGGATTTTCGTGGCCTTCACCGGCTATTCGATCGCGCAGATCTTTCTGATCACCTCGATCTCGTTCGCGGGACTGTCGCTGTGGGGCTACACCACGAAAAAGGACATCTCGGCCTGGGGATCGTTCCTGATCATGGGCGTGATCGGCCTGATCGTCGCCTCGGTGATCAACATCTTCCTGCAATCGCCGGCGATGATGTTCGCGATCTCGATCCTGGGTGTGCTGATCTTTGCCGGCCTCACCGCCTATGACACGCAGAAGATCAAGACCGAATATATCCAGCATGCGGCGCATGCGGACACCGAGTGGCTGAGCAAATCCGCGATCATGGGCGCGCTGACCCTGTATCTGGACTTCATCAACATGTTCATGTTCCTGCTGAGCATCTTTGGCAACAGGGAATAGGACGCTGACCAGACACGATACCAGGGGCCGGTCATCAGACCGGCCCTTTTTCGTTTCGGGATCGATCTGCTCAGCCGACCTTGCGCAACGACAATGCCGCCCCCCAAGCATGGCCATGGAGGCGACTGGATTCCGCGGCGGTCCGGAATGGCGGATGCCCTCGGGCCTTTCCGGCCGGACCGCCGCGATCGCACCTGACACAGGCAGGAGGGCGACAGAGGGTGCCAATCGGGCTGTATCCCGTCCCGTGCAATACGTGTGATCAGGCAGGCGCCGCCGCCGATCCGGGGGGGGGCGCCCTTGTCGCGGGCCGGTCGAACAGCGGCCTCAGGCGCTGAACTGCAGCTGCATGCGCAACGCGGGAAAGGCGATGCCGGGGCGTAACTCGATTTCCATCGGACCCCGCGTGACAAAGCCCAGCGCTGCATAAAAGGGTTCGGCGGTGCGGGTGGACCAGCATTCCATCCGGACCATCCCGGCCTCGCGCGCCTCGTTCAGACTATGAGCCACCACTGCGCGGCCAATGCCCCGGCGCAACAGGCGATCATCCGTGACCACGTGACGGATATGCCCCAGTTCCGCGTCGCTGCGATCGCGGGTCCAGCCGCCGGCGCCGACCAGCGCGTCCAGTTCCGTCACCGCGACATGATAGGTTCCGCTGGACAGCAGCGCCGGGTTCGCCCGGCTGATGATCGGCAGAGCGGTGACCAGCACCGAGGGCGGATAATCCGGTTTCAGCAGGCGCGGGTAGACACGGGCCAACAGCGCATCAACATCGGCCAGGTCATTCAACGTGCTTGGGCGTATCCGGATCTGCAAGACTGTACCCTTGAATCAAGAAGGGTCACGCGCTGGCGTGACCCATTCTTCCGGTCTGATCGGACAGGCTTACTTGATCTTGCCTTCCTTGTACTCGACATGCTTGCGGACCACCGGGTCGTATTTGCGGACGACCATCTTTTCGGTCATGGTGCGCGCGTTTTTCTTGGTCACGTAAAAGTGGCCGGTGCCTGCGGTCGAGTTCAGGCGGATTTTGATTGTGGTCGGCTTCGCCATGGTCTCTCTCCTGCAACGAAAGGCGCGTCCGGTCTTGGCCGCCCCATCGACATATGCGTATGAAGCTGCGCTTTTACCCGCGCGCTTGGCCGAGTCAACAGCGGAATTGCCAATTCCGCGGATTCACCGCCCCCAGCGCCGCAATGGCTCGAATTCTTTACAAATCTCGATTGCATCGGTAAGGTTCGCGCATATTTTGCGACCCAGTGTTTTTTTGACGGTTAGAGGTTTTCATGCGGTCTCGTCGCCTCCCCCCCTTTGCCATTGCCGTGATCCTGTGCGCCAGCCTGCTGGCCGCGAGTCAGCTGCTGATCCGCACCGGCAACACTGATGCCCAGCATTCGGCGCTGGCGATCCAATAGCGTTCCGCCCCGGTGCCACCCCGGGGTTTCTTGACTTAACGCCAAGTTGCCGTAACGTGTTCCCATTCTAGAACTCAACTTATAGGATGGATTAGTTATGCGCTTTCCCAGAATTCTGCTGGCCATTGCCCTTTGCGCGACGGCGCCGGTCGCAACGCCGCTATTTGCCGATGACGATTTTACCCGGATCACCTCGGACACCGACTTTCGAAAGCTCGTGGTTGGCAAGAAGGTTCAGTACGATTGGGGATATGTCGTCGCCAAGCGGAATGGCGCGTTGCGCGGCGAGGCAAACGGCAAAGCCCTGAAAGGCGCCTGGGCCTGGCGCGACGGGTTCTGGTGTCGCACACTGGAAACCCATCGGGCCGATACCGATTGTCAGGTTGCCGAGATCAACGGCAAACAGGTTCGGTTCACCCGCAAACGCGGCAAGGGAACTGCGGTCACTGGCAAAATAAAGTAAACAGTGACAGCGCGGTTTCTCTGGCACCGTTCACCCCGGTTCGGTCCGGGTCGACAACCGCGGCGGCGGTTCGAGCCGCTTCCATTTGCCCGCCGGCCTGCGGCCCTGCGGGTTTGGCAGCCCTGCCAAACCGTTGTAAGCTGAACCTGATCCAAGCGCCCGGAAAATCCGCAGAACGGGGCGCGCAGGGATCTGTGGGCGGGAAACCTGTGTCGGTGGCCATGCGGTAAATTCTTGTCGCTGGCCTGGAAGGACCGCGGTCTTTCATGCGTCTTGATCAGCGCGACGCCGTCAGGCTGGCGGCATCCGCATGCGCATGTTCTGATTGCCGTTGCTCCGAACCTGAAAATGCCAAAGGAGACCACCATGCCAACTTTCATCAGCTATATTTCCTACTCCCAATCCGGTGTTCAGGGATTGCTGAAAGATCCGAACGACCGCGCGGTCGCGCTGCAGAAACTGCTGGAGGATGCCGGCGGATCGGTGGTGGCGTTTTACATGACCACCGGCCCGAATGACGTGATCCTGATCTCGCGGATGCCTGACGAGGGCGACGCGGTTGCGGTGGGCATGGCCGTATCCGCGGCCGGGTCGGTCTCAAAGGTCGAGACGGTGCGGGCCTGGAGCAGTTCGGAATTCGTCGGGGTGATCCGAAAGGCCAGCCAGCTTGTCGACGCCTATACCCCGCCCGGCGGCTGACCACGGCATCTTGATCGGGCAGGTTCTGACCATGCGCTTTGCCCGGCGCATCTGTTCAGGGTCTCCGGCTCTGGGACTCATGCCTGGGCGGTACCTGTTGGGGGCATCTGCTGGAGGCGGCGCCGATCCGAGGCCAGACGTGCGCGGAGAGCCTGTAAGCCGGATTCTGTTCAGGGGTCGCCCCCTTTGATGACCATTCCTCTAGCGCGCGTGTCGCCACGCGCGTCTGGCTGCCAACCCGACCCCTCTTGGCCAAGACGGGCCTAGCGGCGGTTTCCCGTTGCCGGGACCGGTCCCGCGCGGGGGTCCTATTTGGCATTGCTCCTGGTGGGGCTTGCCGTGCCACCGCTGTTGCCAGCGGCGCGGTGGGCTCTTACCCCACCGTTTCATCCTTGCCGTGACCTGCACGGCGGTCTGTTTTCTGTGGCGCTGTCCGTCAGGTTGCCCTGCCCGGGCGTTACCCGGCACCAGTGTCTTGTGGAGTCCGGACTTTCCTCTCGGGCGGGTTGCCCCGCCCCAGCGGCCATCCGGCTCTCCGCGCCCTCGCGATCTAGGTGCTCTGTGCCGCTCCGTCAACGCCAAAGCGCCGCGCCAGATCGGCCGCCAGCGCCCGGTCGGCCCAGCAGAGCCGCCCGCTTGCCTGGGGTCTGAACCGGGCGCGAAAAGCCGCCAGCGTGGCCGCTGCGTCATCGACCGGATAGCCGAACCGAGCGGCATTGGACAGGAAATCGCTGTCAGTGTCTGGACCATGTGTGGCGCTGTTCCGGGCCTCGGGCCAGACCGCCAGCCCCTGCCGCGCCAGCCGCCGCCAGTCAAAGCGCGGGCCCGGGTCGGATTTGCGCTGTGGCGCCATGTCGGAATGGCCGATCACCCCCTGCGGCGCGATCCGCCAGCGCGCCATCAGACGCGTCACCAGCGCCTCGAGTGCTGCCATCTGCGGCTGCGCGAAAGGATGCGTGCCGCGATTGTCCAGTTCGATGCCGATCGAGCGCGAGTTCACGTCGCCCCGCCCCTGCCATTGCCCCGCACCCGCATGCCAGGCGCGCATGGTCTCGTCCACCATCTGCCAGACCTGACCATCGCCCGCGATCAGGAAATGCGCCGAGACCTGGGCGTCGGCATCGCATAGCCGCCGCAGCGCCGCGCCGGCGCTGTCCATGGCGGTATAGTGGATCACGATCAATTCCGGGCACAGCCCGTCCCGCCGGATCCCGAAATTCGGCGACGGATGCCAGATCGGCGTCACCGGATCAGTTATCGACCGCGCGGCGGAACGGTGCCGGGTCCCAGCTGCAGGCATAGCCGTCGCCATCCGGATCCAGCCCGTCGCCATCGCGCTGCGGTCCGCCATTGGCCAGAAATTCGATCTGTGCCAGATCAGCCGAGGCAAAGGCGGCGCAGTTGCGCGCAGCCCGGGCCTGCATGTTCACACCGCTGCGGCTGTAGATGCGGGTGCCGCGCGGATGCGCATTGGCCAGCGCATAGGCGACGATATTGGGCTGGGCCGACCCGCTGCGTTCGGGCAGTTCGGTGGGTTCGATCACGGTGTATTGCGCGCGGTTGCTGGCGATCCGGTCGGCATCGCTCTCAATCGAGCGGCTTTCGGACACCGCCGAGAAATCGTTCTCGGCCGACAGACCGGTCGAGGTGGTGACGGGCGCCGGGGCAGCCGGGTCCGCGCCGGAACTGGCCGCCAGGGCCGCTGCGGTCTGCGCGGCGATATCCGATCCGGTGCCGCTCTGAGCGGTGGTCGAACTGGCCGGGCTGCGCATGGGCGCGGCGGCCGGTGCCGTCGCATCCAGCTTGAGGCTGGACAGAGGCTGGGGCGGCGCCAGCCGTTCGATGCTGGCCGGTTCCCCCGCCAGTTCCGACTCGCGGGCCTGGGCCGCCTGCTGCTGCGCGCCCGCGTCGGGCGCCTGTGCCGCGCAGCCCGCCAATATGCCCATCAGGGCACTCAGGGTCAGGCCCAACCCGAGGCTCCGGGTCAGGCCCGGAGCCGGAGGAAACGGTGAGATCGGTCGCATGGCTGCCATCCTGCCGTTATTACCGGTTTCGCAGGCCAGACCTACCACCATTGGCCCGGCTTGGCCACAAAGCCGGCGGCGTTTTCCAGCGCCTGGGCGGTGTTCAGCAATTCGCCTTCCTGCCAGGGCCGGCCGATCAGTTGCAGCCCCAGCGGCAATCCCTGCGCGTCCAGCCCGGCAGGCACCGAGATGCCCGGCAACCCGGCAAGGTTGACCGTGACCGTAAAGACGTCGTTCAGATACATCCGCACCGGGTCGGCCTCGGTCATCTCGCCCAGCGCAAAGGCCGATGACGGGGTGGCCGGAGTCAGGATCGCGTCGATACCGGTGGCAAAGACGTCCTCGAAATCCTTCTTGATCAGGCTCCGCACCCGGCGGGCACGGTTGTAATAGGCATCGTAGAACCCGGCGCTCAGCACATAGGTGCCGATCATCACCCGGCGCTGCACCTCGTGACCGAACCCTTCGGCGCGGGTCTTCTCATACATCTCGGTGATGCCGTCGCCCTGCGCCAGCGTGGCGCGGTGGCCATAGCGCACACCATCATAACGCGCCAGGTTGCTGGAGGCCTCGGCAGGCGCGATCACGTAATAGGCCGGCAGCGCGTATTTCGTGTGCGGCAGGCTGATATCGACGACCTCGGCCCCGGCATCGCGCAGCATGTCGGCGCCATCCGCCCACAGCTTCTCGATCTCCGCCGGCATGCCGTCCATGCGGTATTCCCTGGGAATGCCGATTTTCTGGCCCTTGATGTCGCCGGTCAGCATGGCCTCGAAATCCGGCACCGGGATGTCGGCGCTGGTGCTGTCCTTGGGGTCGTGGCCGGACATGGCCTGCAGCATGATCGCGGCATCCCGCACCGATTTGGTCATCGGCCCGGCCTGATCCAGCGAACTGGCAAAGGCGACGATGCCCCAGCGCGAGCAGCGGCCATAGGTCGGCTTGATCCCGACCGTGCCGGTAAACGCGGCGGGCTGGCGGATCGAGCCGCCGGTATCGGTGCCGGTGGCCGCCAGGCACAGATCGGCGGCCACGGCGGCGGCCGAGCCACCGCTGGACCCGCCCGGGGTCAGGGCCGCCTCGTCATTGCCGCGCCGCCAGGGGCTGATCGCAGCGCCATAGGTGCTGGTCTCGTTGGACGAGCCCATGGCGAATTCATCCATGTTCAGCTTGCCCAGCATCACCGCGCCCGCGTCGGCCAGTTGCTGGCTGACGGTGGATTCATATTCCGGCAGAAAGCCCTGCAGGATGCGGCTGCCGGCCTGGCTGGGCACGCCGCGGGTGCAGAACAGGTCCTTGATGCCGATCGGCAACCCGCACATCGCGGGCGCGTCCCCGGCCCTGATGCGCGTATCCGCCGCCGCCGCGCGTTCCAGCGCGATCTCGGGCGTCTTGTGCACAAAGGCGTTCAGCGCGTCCGCCGCGTCGATAGCCGTCAGGCAGGCCTGAGTCAGCTCGACCGAGGTCGTTTCACCCTGGCGCAGCGCGTCGCGGGCATCGGCAAGGCCCATTTTGTTCAGATCAGACATCATTCCACCACCTTGGGAACCGCAAAGAACCCTTCACGCGCGTCGGGTGCGTTGGACAGCACCTTGGCCTGCTGGTCGCCATCCGTCACCACATCAGCGCGCCGCTTCAAGCGCTGCGGCGTGACGGATGTCATTGGCGCGACGCCGTCGACATCGACCTCGTTCAATTGCTCGATGAAGCCCAGGATCGTGTTGAACTCGGCGGCCAGTGCGGGCAGCGCGTCATCCTCGACCTTGATCCGGGCCAGCTTGGCCACCCGGGCGGCGGTGTTCTGATCAATCGACATGGGGGTCCTCATGCTGTGTCCTGGGGCATTTACCGCCGTGGCGTCCGGCTCGCAAGGGGCGCCGGCTTGTCCCGGCGGAGCGGCTGCGATCAGTTTGGCCCCGTCAACGGCAAGCGACGACAATCCGGCCCGGCGACCTTGGTCCGGGTCATCGGCCATGCCGATGAGGTTGTCTTGGTCGCCGACCGCGCCATCCAGAAACACTTGGCCCATTGCAATGCCGCAAAGTCCCGGCCGGGTTCCTGGTCTGACTGACGCCATGCGGCATCGTCTGTTCTGACGGGGCCGCACTGCCCACATAGGCCGGGCAACCGAATTTTTTGCGCGATCCTGATGGCATCGCGATTTTCGCGCGCCAGACCCGTAGCACAGAGCCCGCCCGGTCTGTGCGCACGTCGTCGCGCGCTCGGCACAGGGTACGGCAGTTTGTCGCCGCCCGATCCTCGGATAAGATACCCGATATGAGCCTTGGAGGCGCCATGTTCCATTCATCTGTCCGGACCTACCTGATCGCAGCGGCGTTGGTGCTGTTGCTGCCGGCCACGACCGCAGCAAGCGAGACCCGGACAGCCACAGGCCCACTGGACGGCCAGATTTTCATCGGTCATGTCGGCCCCGCCTCCGACCCTGATTTCGCGGAAGAACTGCACTTCAACCATGGACTGTTCTGGTCCAAGCTCTGCCTTGTCTGCGGCTATTCTCCCGGCCCGTATTGGACTCGGCAGGTCGGGACGGACGTGCAGTTTGTCGCGGAACTCCGTGGCCAGTCCGGCAGCACCTTTCGCTATCGGGGGGTGATCGCCAAGGACAGCGCCGCAGTCGACGTGCATTGGACAAAAGACCGCTGGTACTGGTCGATGGATCGCGATCTGGTGTTTCGCGGCCGCCTTGCCACCGACCGCACGGCCATATCGGCGGCAGATGCACGGCAGCGCGCCCGAGCCGCCGCGCAGGATACATTGCCGGAGTGGTGTCCATGAAACGGCGGCGCTGGGCTCTGGTGTTTGTCCTGTATCTGGTGGTGTTGCTGGGCGGCTGGTTTGCCGGTGACAGGTTGCAGGACCTGCCGCTCATCGACGTGTTGCCGCAAACCGAAACACGGGTCCACCGGATGATCATGATCGCCACGCTGGTGTTCATCCTGGCATCGGCCATTCCGTTCATACCCGGGGCCGAAATCGGGTTTGCGCTGCTGATGCTTTTTGGCGGCAAGATCGCATTTCTGGTCTATCTCGCCATGTGCGCGGCCTTGCTGCTGGGCTTTCTTCTGGGCCGACTGGTGCCATTGCACCGCGCCGCCCGGCTGTTCGCGGCATTGGGATTCGCAAACACCGCCGATCTCGTCATCGAAATGTCGCGCCTTGACCCGGACGCCGGCCTGCGATTGCTGATCGCGCATATGCCCCGCCGCCTTTTGCCAACCCTGCTGCGGCACCGCTATCTGGCCATTATCGCGCTGTTCAACCTGCCGGGTAATTCGTTGTTGGGCGGCGGCGGCGGCATCGCTTTCATTGCCGGCATGAGCCGCCTGTTCTCCTTTCCAAAATATCTGGCGAGCGTGCTGCTCGCGGTCGCACCGTTTCCGTTGCTCGCGACGCTTGCCGACCGGTTTTGATGATCGTTTTCATCCGCGGGCAATGGTGTTTTGCAGGCTGCATGCTAATCTTGCGGCGATCATCAAGGAGGGGCTTATGAAAATCATCTGGCTTGGACATGGCAGTTTCCGAATCGAAACCGAGGACTTGGTTCTGCTGGTCGATCCCTGGCTGACCGGCAATCCGGTCCTGGCCGAGGACCAGCACGACGCCGCCGTTAGCGGCGCCACCCACATCCTGCTGACTCATGTGCATTTTGACCATGTGGTCGACGTACTGCCCCTGGCCAAGCGGCTGAACATCCCGGTGATCGGGCAATACGACCTGATGGGCCTGTGGGGCGAGACCGAGGGCATCGAGACCGTCGGTTTCAACAAGGGTGGCACGGTCGCGGTGGGCAATGCCCGCGTGTCGATGGTCACCGCTCAGCACTCCTCGACCTTTTCCACCGAGGACGGGCTGCGCACTGGCGGGTCCGAAGTCGGATACATGATCGCCGCCGAGGGCCGGATGATCTATCTCAGCGGCGATACGGATATCATGGCCGACATGGACTGGTTCGGCGATTACTACAAACCCGATATCGGCATCCTGTCCGCCGGCGGGCATTTTACCATGGATATGGACAAGGTCGCCTATGCCGCCAAGCGCTATTTCAACTTCAAGACCCTGATCCCCTGCCATTACCGGTCGTTCCCGGTGCTCGAACAATCGGCCGAAGCGCTGATCGCCGCCCTGCCCGATGTCGACGTGATCGAGCCGCAGGTGATGCAGGCCATCGAGCTTTGAAACGGCGCCCCCGACCGGTGTGCGCCGGTCGGGGTCATGTTCTCCAGGTACAGCGGAACTGATACCGTCCCGTGGTGCGGAACGTTCCGCCGGCCTGTCTGACCGTGCGCAGCCGACGGATACAGGTCAGCCGTGGCATTCCTGCGTGCCTTTCCGATCAAGTCGACCGGCATTCCCTTGATCGGCAGGCGGTCCAGCGCTTGGAATTCGGCGGGTACGGGGGGATATATCCTGGATGTCATCCTGCTGTTCCCCATGAAAATCACACTGGGAAAACGCAGCGCGAGATTGACTGCCCTGATACAAGTTTTGCGTGCCGGACACGGTTTCGGATCTGTTTTTCCACGGATTTCCAGGCGCCGCCGCCTTTACCTGCCCGGCCCAGCATCTATAAGAACCGGGCAAGCCCCAGCGAGGAACCAGGATGCGCAGCGCCACCATCACCCGAAAGACCGCCGAAACCGAGATCTCGGTCACGATCGATCTGGACGGCACCGGGATCTATGACAACCAGACCGGGGTTGGGTTCTTTGATCACATGCTGGACCAACTGGCGCGGCATTCGCTGATCGACATGACGATCCGGGCGCAGGGCGACACCCATATCGACGATCACCACACGGTCGAGGATACCGGTATCGCGCTGGGTCAGGCGCTGGCGCAGGCTCTGGGCGACAAGCGCGGCATCGTACGCTATGGCGCCTGCCTGCTGCCGATGGACGATGCGCTGGTGCGCGCCGCACTGGACCTGTCAGCCCGGCCGTTTCTGGTGTGGAATGTCGATCTGCCCACCGCCAAGATCGGCAGTTTCGACAGCGAGCTTGTGCGCGAGTTCTTTCAGGCTCTCAGCACCCATGGCGGCATCACCCTGCATGTCGACCGGTTGCACGGGCTGAACAGCCACCATATCGCCGAGGCCGCATTCAAGGCCGTGGCCCGCGCCCTGCGCGACGCCGTCGAGACCGACCCGCGCAAGGCCGATGCGGTGCCCTCGACCAAGGGTGCCTTGTAGGCGCATGCTGACAGCGATCATCGACTATGAAAGCGGCAATCTGCATTCCGCGGAAAAGGCGTTTCAGCGGATGGCGCGCGAGGTGGACGCCGGCACCGTGGTGGTGACCGGCGATGCCGATGTCGTCGCCCGCGCGGATCGCGTCGTGCTGCCGGGCGATGGCGCCTTTCCGGCCTGTGCCGCCGCCCTGCGCGGCCATTCCGGCCTGTTTGATGCCCTGGTCGAAGCGGTGGAAACCCGCGGCCGGCCCTTTCTGGGCATCTGCGTCGGCATGCAGCTGATGGCCAGCCTGGGACGCGAATACCAGGACACGCCGGGTCTGGGCTGGATCGCGGGCGAGGTGATCAGGATCACTCCGACCGATACCGCGCTGAAGGTTCCGCATATGGGTTGGAACGATCTGGTGATCGACCACGGTCATCCGGTGTTTGACGGAATATCCAGCGGCGATCACGCCTATTTCGTGCATTCCTATCAGGTTCACGTCGAGAACGCCGCCGACCGGCTGGCACATGTGGACTATGGCGGCGACGTCACCGCGGTAATCGGCAGGGGCACGATGCTGGGCATGCAGTTCCATCCCGAGAAAAGCCAGGCCGCCGGCCTGCGGATGATCGCGAACTTTCTGCGCTGGACGCCCTGACACCCGCGCCGCCGCCCGGACAATCCCGAGCCGCCGCCCGGACAATCCCGAGAATTTTCCAGAAATGGCCCTGCGGATCCGGCGGGCGGCCGGCGGGCGGGTTGCCCCGCCCTGCCCCGGTCAGCTGAGGTAATTCACCACCAGCGCGACGCCCAGCAACACCCCGATCCACAGCACCATGGCACCGGTCGGCCAATATTGCGACACCCGTCCCTCGGGACCATAGGAATGGTAGAGCCGGATGATCAGCCCCTTGAACCACACGCCCTTGAGATGGTCCAGCATCCGAAAGAACGAGCCAAAGGGCCAGGCCAGCCAGCGCAGCAGAGACGGCAGCAATCTGCGGTAGGTCCAGTCGAAATCCAGATTCACCGATTTCAGCTCGGGCGGATAGATGCCCGTGCGCATCAGAACCGTAAAGGCCAGCGCCGAGAAGAACAGCAGCTGCAGCTGGGTGATCACATGGGTGGTGGTATAGGATTCATAGCTGACGTCGAACGGCAACAGCGCATAGAGCGGCGCCGGATAGACCCCGACAGCGATACAGAGGAACGCGGTCAGACCCATCGCCAGCAGCATGTTCCAGGGCGCCTCTTTCGGGCGTTTGCCGCTGTCATGGGCAAAGAAGGCGAAATAGGGAATCTTGATGCCTGAATGGTGGAACACCCCGGCCGAGGCAAACAGCAGGATGCCCCAGACGATGTAATAGCTTTCCTTGGCCGACGCCGACAGGATCAGCGATTTCGTGACAAAGCCGGAGAACAGCGGAAAGGCCGAGATCGAGGCCGCGCCGATGACGCAAAAGATCATTGTCAGCGGCATGGTCTTGTACAGTCCGCCCAGTTCCGACCCCTTGGCAGTACCGGTACGGAACAGCACGGCGCCGACGCTCATGAACAACAGCGCCTTGTATAGGATATGCGCAAAGGCATGCGCCGCGGTGCCGTTCAGGGCCAGTTCCGTGCCGATGCCGACACCGACGACCATGAACCCCAGCTGGTTGTTCAGACTATAGGCCAGAACCCGGCGCAGATCGTTCTCGATCACGGCGTAAAAGATCGGGAACAGCGTCATGATCGCGCCGATATAGACCAGGATCTCGGTGCCTGCAAAGCCGCGCGCCAGCGAATAGACCGCCAGTTTCGTGGTAAAGGCCGACAGGATCACCGTGCCGGTGACCGTGGCTGCCGGATAGGCGTCCTGCAGCCAGTTATGCAGCAGCGGAAACGCGCATTTCATACCAAAGGCAATGAAGATCAGCCAGGTGCCAAGCGTGCCCAGCTGCATTTGCTCGAAGGCGATGCTGCCGGTATCGGCATAGTTAACGATCACGCCGGCCAACAGGATCACCCCGGACCCGACCTGAATGATCAGATAGCGCAGACCGGTGTGATAGGCCCCCTCGGTGCGCCGCGCCCAGATCAGGAACACCGACGAGATCGCGGTGCCTTCCCAGTAAAAGAACAGGGTGATCAGATCGCCGGCCAGCACCGCCCCGATCGCCGCCCCGGCATAAAGCAGCGCCGCCACCTGTTGCACCAGGTCCTTGACGTGCCAAGCATAAAGATTGCCCAGAAAGGCCGCGATACAGAAGATCAGCGCAAAGATGCGGCTCAGCTTGTCCACCCGCATCAGCTCCAGCGTAAAGCCAAAGAAATCGACCGGCACCAGATTGCCGAAGGGCAGCGCATAGACCTGCAGAACCGCGATGACCGGTACGGTCAACAACAGCGCCGCGCGCGCCGGCCCGCGGGGCAGCAGCGGCAGAACCAGGGCCGCCAGAAAGAACAGGAATGCGGTGGGTATGGACTCAAGCATCGTAATCCACCTTTTCCAAATGGTCTTCGGGGAAGGTCTCGGATTCCACGTCCTTGGGCGCGTAGTAATCCTCGGGCCGTTTCAGAAACAGGCGCATCACCTTGGCGCAGACCACCAGTGCGGCACACATAAAAAAGCCGTACAGCGCGTAAAAGCCCGGGAAATCCTCGATCGCGAGATAGCTGTGCTTGTGATAGACGAAATCCGCCAGAAACAGCACGGCACAGACCGCGTATAGCGCATAGACGATCTTTTCCACGCCGCCGGGCTTTTCCACCCATAGCAGCGCCCGGCCCAAAGCCGGGAACTTGTCGGGATCGTCCGGGGTCTTATTGTCCATTGCTCATCCCTCCGTCTGACACCGCCGGCCCCGCGTCTGCCACCAGCGGGGACAGGAATGTCTGGATATCTCCGGCATAGAAGAACAGGACCAGGCAGCCAAAGGCGGTCAGCGCCGGCGGCAGCCAGACCAGCACGCCGGCTTCGGTCGATTTCGCCCCGGCCGCGATCTCCGGGTTCGGCAGGAAAAAGCCGCGCCCGACGATGGACAGCAGATAGGCCACATTCAACAGCGAACTGATCATCAGCACCGCGATCATCACCCATTGCCCGGTATCGGCGGCGCCCATGACCAGCAGCCATTTGCTCCATGATCCGCCCAGCGGCGGCAGGCCGATGATCGACAGCGCCCCGATCAGAAAGGCGCCATAGGTGATCGGCATGATGCGGCCCAGCCCGGTCATCTGGCTGATCTCGGTCTTGTGCACGGCGACATAGATCGAGCCGGCGCACATGAACAGGGTGATCTTGCCCATCGCGTGCATGGCGATATGCATGCCGCCGCCCAGCACCCCCATCGAGGTCGCCAGTGCCATGCCCAGGGTAATATAGCTGAGCTGACTGACGGTGGAATAGGCCAGCCGCGCCTTCAGATTGTCCTTGGTCATCGCCACGATGGACGCCGCAAGGATGGAGAACGCCGCCAGCCACATCAGCCATTCAGAGGCGCCGGTTTCGGCCAGAAAGTCGATGCCAAAGATATAGATGCCGACCTTGAGCATGGTGAACACGCCCGCCTTGACCACCGCAACCGCGTGCAGCAGGGCCGAAACCGGCGTCGGCGCGACCATGGCCGAGGGCAGCCAGCGGTGAAACGGCATCAGCGCCGCCTTGCCGATGCCAAAGGCATACAGCCCCAGCAGCACCGCCACCATCGGCCCGGCGATATGGCCGTCCAATATGCCGCCCTTGGTGAAATCCAGCGTGCCGGTGATGGTATAGGTCCAGATCACCGCCACCAGCTGCAGGCCGATCGAGGTGCCGATCAGGATGCCCAGATAGGTGCGCGCGCCCGACGTCGCCTCGGCCGTGCCCTTATGCGCGACCAGCGGAAAGGTCGACAGGGTCAGCGCCTCGTAGAACAGGAACAGCGTGAACATGTTGGCGGAAAAGGCGATGCCCATCGTGGTCGAGATCGCGATCGAGAAAAAGCAGAAGAACCGGGCGTGATGTGCCTCGTTGTTGCCGCGCATGTAACCGACGCCATAGAGATGCGTGACGATCCACAGGCCGCTGGCGACGATCGCGAACAACAGGCCCAACGGCTCGACATTGAACGCCAGATCCAGCCCCGGCATCACCGAGAACAGCACCATCGGCTCGGTCGTACCATTGCCGACATTGTACAAAATGTTGAGGACGCACAGAAAGGTCAGGACCGCGGCGCCCAGCGTCGCGCCGTCCCGCAGATCAGGCTTGTCGCGCAGGACCAGGTTGCTGATGGCAGCCAGAGCCGGAATCAGCATGCTGGCGAGTATGGCTGTATTGGTATCCATGACGCTCCCCTAATGCAGTCCGGAGGAGCCGGCCATCAGGCCCTGCGCCGCCGTCTGGGCCGCGCCCACTGTCACGTCCGTGTTCAATCCGAAATAGATGCAAGCCAGGGCCGCGATCCACATCGGCACCAGCATGATGGCCGGCACTTCGCGGGCCTGGCTGTCATCGGGTGTCGTCCGCATGTACAGCACCTCGACCACGCGCCAGACATAGATCACCGCCAGCAGACTTGAGGCGACGATCAGCAGGGCGACCAGCCACCAGCCCTTTTCCAGCGCCGCCTGCACCAGCACCCATTTCGAGATGAAACCGGCCGTGCCTGGCACGCCGATCAGGCTGAGTCCGCCCACGACCACCGCGGCCGAGGTCAGCGGCATCCGCCGCCCCAGCCCCTGAATGGTGTCGTAAAACGAACCCCGCACGCTGAACACATAGGCACCCACGGCCATGAACAGCGTCGCCTTGGTGATGCCGTGGTTGAACAGATGCGCAATCGCCGCGGTCACCCCGGTTTCCGTCAGAAACGCGATGCCCAGCAGGATATAGCCGATTTGCGCCACGCTGGAATACGCCAGCATCATCTTGAAATCGCTTTGAAAGATGGCGACGAAACTGGCCGCGAACATGGCGATCAGGGCGATTGGCAGAATGATGAATTCCAGCGTGCTGACCTCGAAAACAAAGGCCGGCTGAAACACCGAAAAGATGAAGCGCAACATGACATAGACCGCCACCTTGGTGGCCGTGGCCGCCAGAAAGGCGGTGATCGCAGAGGGCGCATAATTATAGGCCGGCGGCAGCCAGCGGTGCAGCGGGTACATCGCCACTTTCAGCCCGATTCCCACGACGATAAAGGCAAAGGCGGCGCGCACCGTGCGGCTGCCACTCTGTTCGGGGATGCGTTCGGCCAGATCCGCCATGTTCAGCGTACCGGTTGCCATGTAGAGAAAGCCGATGCCGATCACGAAGAAGGTCGCGCCAATGGTGCCCATGATCAGATAGTCATAGGAGGCGGTCAGCGCTCGCTTGTCGCGCTCGGACCCCTGCGCGATCAGCACATAGGTGGACAAGGACGAGATTTCGAGGAAAACAAAGACGTTGAACGCGTCGCCGGTGATCGCAACCCCCAGCAGACCGCTGAAACACAACAGAAAGGCGGCGTAAAACAGCGTGTGATGGCGTTCGGACACTTCCTGTTCGATGCTTTTATAGGCATAGGGCAGCACGACCGTGCTGATCGCGCTGACCAGCAGCAGCACATAGGCATTCGCCGCATCGACCCGATATTCGATGCCCAGAGGCGGCGCCCAGCCGCCCATGTGATACGAGATGACGCTGCCATCCATGACCCGGACCAGCAGCAGGATCGCGATGACGAACGAAAGCGCGCTGGCGGCAAAGGCGATCGGCCAGGCCAGGCGGCGGTTGGCCAGCACCACGATCAGGGGCGCCGCCAGGAACGGGACCAGCACCTGCAGGGCAGGCAGATGGTCGGCCAGCGTCAGCGCCGTGTGTTCTACGGTTCCGGACGCCATCAGCCGCGCTCGCCCACGACTTCGCTGTGCAGCTTGACCTCGTTCCGGGCGATCTCTTTTTCGATATTCAGAATGTCTTCTTCCTCAATGGTTCCGTATTCCTCGCGGATGCGGACGATCATCGCCAGCCCCAGCGAGGTGGTGGCGACGCCCACCACGATCGCGGTCAGGATCAGCACATGCGGCAGCGGGTTCGAATAGACCACCGTCGGATCGACATCCATGTCGACGGGAAAGATCGGGGCGGTCCCGCCGGTCACCTTGCCGATCGAGATGTAGAGCATGAAAACGGCCGTCTGAAAAATGTTCAGGCCGACGATTTTTTTTACAAGATTTCCTTTGGCCACAACGATATACAGGCCGGTCATCATCAAGACGATGAACAGCCAGTAATTCGCGTGGCCGACGATGAATGCCCAGTTTTCCTGCATCGTCACCATGCCTCGTCATCCATGATCGGTGTCCGCGATGTGAAGGCGTAATAGATCGTGACCATGACACCGGTCACGGTGACGCCGACGCCCAGTTCCACCAGCAGGATGCCGTAGTGCTGGCCATGTTCCGGGTGGCTGGGGCTGAGCGCGGCATAGTCCAGAAAGGCATAGCCCATGAAAAAGCTGATCAACCCGGTCCCGGCATAGATCAGCACGCCGAGGGCGGCCATCTTGTGCACCAGCCAGGGCGGAAGTACCCGTTGCACCTCGTCCAGGCTGAACACGACGCCATAGATGATGAAAGCCACCGCCATGATCACGCCGGCCTGAAATCCGCCGCCCGGCGAATAGTCGCCGTGAAACTGCACATACAGCGCGAACAGCATGATCGCGGCAATCAGCAACTTGGTGATGACCCGCAGGATCAGGTGGTGCCGCATCAGACGTCCTCCCTATTGTTCCGCCGCCGCCGCCGCAATCCGCTGATCAGCAGCAGCACCCCGATGCCGGCGGTAAACACCACCGCGACCTCGCCCAGCGTGTCATAACCGCGATAGCTGGCCAGGATGGCGGTCACGATGTTGGGCACACCGATCTCGTGCTGGCTCTGCTCGATATAGTCGGGCGAGACATGCACCTGGGCCGGCGCCGTGGCGCTGCCGAAATTGGGCATGTCCAGCGTGCCATAGATCAGCGCCGCGCCGGTCACCAGCACCACAAACAGCGGAATCAGCGGCGAATGGGACGAAGGCCGCTCGAACCGGCGGGTCAGCGCCAGGGTGCCCAGCATCAGCACCGTTGAAATACCAGCGCCGACAGCCGCTTCGGTAAAGGCCACGTCAACCGCGTCCAGCGTCACCAGCAACAGGGCCGACAACAGGCTGAACACGCCCGACAGCATCGCCGTCGCGAACAGGCTTTGCGTCCGGACCACGGCCAATGCGGTCGTGACCAGCAAGGTGAACAATACGATGTTGATGAAGGTTTCGATGTCGGACCTGCCTTGTCGTCTTGCTGTTTCGTGGTGCCCGATCCCGGGCGGCTTGTCAGTTCTGGGTCGGCTCTGCGCGCTCGGTGTCGTCCTCGTCGTCCGGCTCGACCGCCGATTTCGGCCGCAACCCCGAAACCAGCGCCGCGTTGGCCACCGCATGGGTCGCAGTCGGCCCTGTTATGAACAGGAAAATCAGGATGATGAACAATTTCACCGTCACCAGGTTCAGGCCTGAATGCAGAGCCATACCCAACAGCAGCAGGATCACCCCGGCACTGTCCAGCACCGACAGGGCGTGCAGCCGCGCCCAGAAATCCGGGAACCGCACCAATCCGAACGCACCGACGATCACGAAGAACGATCCGGAAAGGATGCAGATCCAGCTGAAAATCGTCAGGGCAAGGTCCATGCCGCTCATCCGTCCGCCTCCTGCACGTCGCGCCGCACATCGCCGATGGCGCGGTAACGGAAGAATTTCAGGATCGCGATGGTACCGACAAAGTTGATCAGAGCGTAGAGCAGCGCGATGTCCAGAAAATCGGGGCGGCCGGTCAGGAAACCGATCACGCCGATGAACAGCACTGTCAGCGTCCCAAAGGCGTTCACCGCCATGACCCGGTCATACAGGGTCGGGCCGACAAACAGCCGGTACAGCACCAGGATCATCGAGATGAACAGCGCAATGGTGGCCAGTACGAACATCATGCCTCCCGCAGGTTTTCAGTGGCGCTGACGCGCCGGTCCATTTCCGCCAGACCGTCCATGTCTTCGGGGGCGTAGGAAATGGCGTGCACGAGGAAATAACCAAGATCGGTTTCCACCGACAATGTTCCCGGTGTCAGGGTGATCGAATTGGCAAAGATCACCTGCCCGAGATCGGTTTTCTGGGAATAGGGCACCGGAAACATGTGCGGTCGGATCATCATGATCGGTGACAGGATGATCCGGGTCACGGCCAGGTTGGACTTGGCGATCTCGATCAGCAGCCAACAGACGTAGCCGATCGTGCGCATCGGCCGCAGGCGGATATCGACGGCATCCCCGTCGACCTGATCCATGCGACGCACGACGTAGATCACCAGCAGAATCGACACCGCACCCAGCCCGACGACCAGTGGTTTGTAGATGCCTGACATCAACAACCAAAGAGCGGCCAGAACCGCAGCTGCTGCAATTGTTCGCACCCGTTTCCCCCACCCTGCCGGACACGCGCCGTTTTAGTTCAGCGCTGTTGTTGACCGGTTTTCTTTTCTCGATTCGGATAAATAGTAAGAAAAATCTTTATCTTTGTACACACAACGTAATCCCGCGCATCAGCGTCATCCTGTCCCGGTGCAAGCTGTTGAACTGACGCGAACTTGAACCGGTTCGCGCCTTGCGCCCAAGGCGGGTGCCGCATTTCGTGTTATGCCTGTACAGGAAGAGTCCCCGGGAAGGACACAGTGCATGGATCGGGCCGGAATAAACATCGGGCGACCGGGCCGCCGCACCGCGATGGTGCTGGTGGTCGCGGGCTTGTTGTTCGCCGTGATGGCCTATCGCGGCATGTGGTTCGCACCGCGCTATGCCGGGCCCAGCCTGTCTGTCACCCAGGCCTTTGATCTGGCTGCGCGCAATCAGGTCCTGCTGATCGACATCCGACGTCCGGATGAATGGCGTGACACCGGCCTGCCCCGGCACGCCCATGCGCTGGACATGCGGCGCGATGACTTCGGCGCCGCCCTGACCGCCCTGACCGCTGGCGACCGGGCACGGCCCATCGCCCTGATCTGTGCGCGCGGCGTGCGCTCGGCGCGGCTGGCAAGGCGGCTAAGCAATGCCGGTTTTGATCAGATCATCAACGTGCCCGAGGGCATGTTGGGCTCGCCCGCCGGCCCCGGCTGGCTGGCTGCCGGTTTGCCGGTCACGCCGGTTCCAGAGTCCGGTACATGATCACGAGAACCGCATTTTCCGCGGCTGTCTGCCTGTGCCTGACGGCGCTGCCCGCCCCGGTAGGGGCGGCCTGCGGCACCGATCCCGGGGCCTGTGCCCTGGATGGGCGCGAGTATCACGCGGCGGTACCGGCCTCGCCGCATGCGCCAATCGTCGTCTTTCTGCACGGGGTCGGCAGCAGCGGCGGCAACGTGATGCGCAACACGGTCCTGGTCGATGACATTCTGGCGCGGGGCTATGCGGTCCTGGCACCGACCGGCCAGCGACGGTTCGGCCCGGGCGCCGGGCGCGCGTGGTCTTTCCGACCGGCCGAAAAGCGCGTCGCCGAGGCCGATTTTCTGCACCGGGTTGTCGCGGACTCGGCGCGGCGCTTTGACCTGAATGCCGGGCGCGTGCTGTTGGCCGGGTTCTCCAACGGCGCGTTTCTGGTCAACTATCTGGCCTGCACTGCACCGGACAGCTTTGCCGCTTATGCGGCGGTATCCGGCGGGTTCTGGCGGCCTCTGCCCGAGAATTGCGCCGGGCCGGTGAGGCTGTTTCACACCCATGGCTGGGCTGACCCGACGGTGCCGATCGAGGGCCGTTTCCTGGCCCGGGGGCGGTTTCAGCAGGGCGACATCTTTGCCGGACTGGAATTGTGGCGCCAGACCAATCTTTGTCCCCACGACAAGCCCAGCGGCTTTTCCCGCACCGGCCCATTCTGGCGTCGCAACTGGCGCGACTGCGCGCCCGGTGCGGCGCTGGAACTGGCCCTGTTTCCCGGCGGGCATCAGGTACCGGCAGGCTGGGCCGACATGGTGCTGGACTGGTTTGAAACCGTCACGGTCAACTGACTGTTTCGTCAGCTATTCCGCCGGCGTGCCCGTGACATCGTGTTCCAGCAGCGATTTCAACTCGTTGCGGTAATGCCGTGCCGCCTGGGTAATCAAGGGCTCGCGATAGACCTCGCGCGTGCCCATCCAGCCGCGTGCGCGTCCGGCCATCGGCAAACCGCTGAGCGCCGACAGGGGCACCGCACAGACCAGGCTGACCGCAATCGGCAGCAGCCAGGGCGAAACCAGCCCGGCCAGAATGCCGGTCATCAGGGCGGCACCGCTGACGGTTTCCAGGATATGGCACTTGATCAGCGTGCCCAGTCCATAGCGCCCGCCATCGCGGGCCTGGGGCGACCAGCCCTTTTGCAACCCGAACAGCGTGCGGAACACCGCGATCATCTGCTGCACCATCAGAATCGGCGCATAGATCACCGACAACAGGACTTCGGACAGGAACGACAGGGCAAACCGCCAGCCGCCGCCAAATTCCTGGAACCGGACCCCGGTCAGCGGCAGGGCAGCGATGCCCATCAGTTTCGGCGCCAGCAGCATCGCATACATCAACACGATGATCAGCACGTGACGCGCCTCGGTCAATTCCGGCCAGGTCGGTGTCAACGGGTTGGTTTCGCTGAAATAGACCAGCACGCTGGCGTCCTCGCCGACCCCGATCAGCGCCCACATCACCAGCAGCGCAAACCAGATCGGCGACATCAGATAGCCGACCGCGCCATGAAACATGTGAAACCGGCTGATCGAACGGAATCCGCGCGACCAGAGCAGGTTCAGATGTTGCAGATTGCCCTGGCACCAGCGGCGGTCGCGCAGGATGTGATCGACCAGGGTCTGCGGCGTTTCCTCATAGCTGCCCCGGATGCGCGGCAGGAACCGCACGCCCCAGCCGGCCCGGCGCAACAGCCCGGCCTCGACGAAATCGTGGCTCATGATCAGCCGGTCCTGCCCGCGCCAGGACCGCAGATGTGGCAGCCCCGCGCATGAGGCAAAAGCGGCGGTGCGGATGATCGCGTTGTGGCCCCAGTAATTGCCCTCTTGCCCGCACCAGCGGGCAACGCCCTCGGCCAGCGCCGCGCCATAGACGCCATTGGCAAACTGCTGCATCCGGGCAAAGACCGACTGCGCGCCGATCAGCTGCGGAAAGCTCTGGATCAGGCCGGCGCCCGGATCGCGGGCCAGCGCATCGGTCAGACGCAGGATCGCCCGTCCGGTCATCAGGCTGTCGGCATCCAGCACCAGCATGGCCGGATAGTCGCCGCCCCAGTTGGCCACCCAGTCGGCAATGTTGCCGACCTTGCGGTCGGTGTTCTGTTCGCGGCGGCGGTAATAAAGTTTCAGACCCGGCGACAGGCTTTCCTGCAGCGCCAGAACGCTTTCCTGTTCCTGCGCGGCAATGGCATCGTCGCGGGTGTCGCTGAGGATGAACATCGAATAGTCATGCGCCCCGCCCCGGGCGCGCAGTTCCTCGAGCATCGAGCGGGCGTTGCCCAGCACATACCAGGGCACCTCGTTGTAGATCGGCATCAGCAGCGCCACCCTTTGGGGCTGCGGCGGCACCGGGCGCGCCGGCGGTTCGCGCCGGGCCAGCGAAACCAGCCCCAACGCCACGGTGCTGACGGTGAAGGCGATCCAGAAGAAGTTGAAGCAGATCAGCACCAGCAACAGCATCTCGACGGCATTGATCCCGCCATCGTCGAACCAGCCATGGATCGCCCAGGTCAGGGCCAGCGTCGCCAGAATCGCCGGGCTGAAGGCCAGCAGACGCCAATAGGCGATGCCGCGGACCGGGGCCGCGCCCGGCGCGCCCCTGTCCCGAAACGCCGTGGCGAAATCCTGTTCGGGCATCGCCATCGGCGCGCGCGGCGGCATGATGTGCAGATCCTGTCTCATGCGGTCCACCGGTACAGCCAGACTTCGCTGGCCATCTGGCCGTCCTTGCGCAGCTGCGCGCGCAGTTCGACCATGTCGCGATCACCGGGTTCAAAGCTGAAGGCGAGCCGCAGGCCACCGGTTTCCGGATTGCGCTGCAGGACGCCTTCGCTGGTATCCACATGCGGCGAGCCGACATGGGCGGTAATCGCGTCGGGACCCTCGTCAAACAACGGATCCGCCTCGAAATCCACCGTCACCACGCGCTGGCCGTGGAACCCGCCCCCCATCCTCGTGTTGATGACCTGCGGATAGCCGACCGCGACCGGCGCGCGGGTGCCCCAGGTCAAACGGTAGGACAGATCAATGCGCGATCCGGCCGCATAGGGTTCGGCGGGCCGCCAGTAGGCGACGACATTGTCATAAATCTCGCGATCCGCCGGAATTTCGACCAGGGTCACGGCGCCCTTGCCCCAATCGCCGCGCGGTTCGACCCACAGGCCCGGGCGGCGGTGATACAGCGCTTCGAGATCGGCGAAATCGGCCAGTCGCCGCGCCCGCTGCATCAGACCGAACCCGCGCGGGGCCGAATCCAGAAACGACGACACCTGCAGCCGTTTCGGGTTGGCCAGCGGCCGCCACAGCACCTCGCCCGCGCCGTTCAGCATCATCAGCCCGTCGGAGTCATGCACGGCGGGGCGGAAATCGTCGAACCGGTGGCGGTTGGTCTCGTCGAACAGGAACATGCTGGTCAGCGGGCCAAGACCGACATGGGGCAGGTCCTCGCGCGCAAAAAGCGTCGCCTCGACATCCATCACACAGGCCGGGCCGGCGGTGATGTCAAAGCGAAACGCCCCGGTGACGCTGGGGCTGTCCATCAGCGCGTGCACCACCATGTTGCGCTGCCCCGGTGCGGGGCGTTCCAGCCAGAAGCGGATGAAATCCGGAAATTCCTCGCCCTCGGGATCGCCGGTCTTCAGCGCCAGCCCCCGTGCGGACAGCCCATAGATCTGGTCCAGTCCGATTGCCCGGAAATAACTGGCCCCCTGAAACACGCAGAATTCGTCGGTCTGGCCCGGGCGGTGCATCTCGGTGCGCAGGCGCAGCCCGGAAAAGCCCAGCGTTTCATCCACCGGCAAATCCGGCACGCTGGGCGATTTCTCGAACATCGACAGGTCGAACGGCACCGGCGTGGCAAGGCCGTTCTCGACGGTCTCGACCTTGATGGTGCGCGGGAAATACAGGCCGGGCGTAAAGAAATCGACATTGAACGGTGTGTCGGTCCCGTACCACAGCGCCGCCTCGGGGCGGAAACGGATCAGCTTGTACTGCTCGTAGGTCAGATCGCGCCAGGCCTGCGGAACCATGTCGCGGGGCGCATATGCGGTTTGGGAAAGCTGCTGGGCGGCCGCGACCACCTGGTCACGGTCGAACCGCGTTTCCGGGGCGCTGGCCGCCGCCCGCCCGGCCAGGGCAAAGGCCGATGTCGTTGCCAGAAAATCTCGGCGCGTCAGTGTCATGCGCGGCTGCTCCGCCAGGGATGCGATTTGAACCAGCCGGCGATATAGGCAACCGCAACGATCATTGCAAACCCTGCCAGATTGATCAGCAAAACCGTGCCGGCGCTGCGCCCCATCTGGTCCAGAACGAACCCCAGCAGCCGCGCCAGCGCCATCGAGAACACAAAGACCGCCAGAGATTGCTGGCCGACCTTGGACACGATGTTCAGGACCACGCGCCACAGCCGCGCCGCAGCGCCTGCCCCGCTGGCGCGCAGGCGGCGTCCGCCCTCGCCGGCAGCGACCCATGCCAGATAGGCCAACGCCAGGAAATGCAGGTACCGCAGCACCCCGAACTCGGTTTTGGCGCGCAGGCTGAACCCGCTTTCGACCTCGTGGGCGCGCATCAGCGTCCAGACATCGCGCAGTTGCTCGCCCAGCGCCGGGCTGGTGGCGGCAATCCAGGTCTGCACCTTCCACGATCCGAACGGGGCGGACAGCACCAGAAAGGCGATGCAGAGCCAGATCAGGCCGCGCGAGACCGGCGGCGGCGGCAGCCAGCCGCGCATCAGCGCAAAGCCGGTGAAGAACAGCAATTGCCAGCCAAAGGGGTTGAAGAACCAGACCCGCTCGGACCAGGGTTCGGCCGGCAGCGACAGAAATCCGAGATTGGCCGCCAGCCAAATGGCAACACTGGCGGCAGCGACGGCCCACAGCGACAGACCGGACAGCGCTATGAACAGCGGCATCAACGCCAGCACCACCAGATACATCGGCAGAATGTCGAAATAGTTCGGCACATAGGTCAGGGTGAAAAAACCGACGATCTGCGGCATCGGATCGCTAAAGAAACGACCCAGGTTCAGCGCGTTGACATAGCTCTTTTCGAAACTGCCATAGGTGTCCAGCGCCGCCATGCTCATGGCGACAAAAAAGAACAGCCCGATATGCGCCCAGTAGACCTGCCAGACCCGGAACAGCACCCGGGCCGAGCCCAGCAACCAGCCCTTGCGCGCAAAAGCGCCGCCAAAGGCAATGGCCGAGGCCATGCCGGAACAGAAGACAAAGATCTCGGTGGCATCCGACCAGCCGAACCGGGCCGGGATCCAGCCGCTCCAGGGATTGAACGGGATATGCGCGACCAGAATGATGAACATCGCGATGCCGCGATAGAAATCCAGACGCGGATCGCGCGGCTTTGCCGGAGTCACGGGGGACGCCGGGGGCGATTGAAACTGGGTTGCGGGCGATACCGTCGCCATGATCTTGTCCTGATTCTGCAAATTCAACGGCCCATGGGGACTCACTGGGCCGGAACGCTCTGTGCACCGGATTCGTTCCGTCCGATAGCGATTATTTCGCGCCGGGCTGCGGCAAATGCGTCCTCGGCCCCGGCCCGCTGATCGCGGCGCTGGTCCAGGATCGCCTCGGCCTGATCCAGCAGTCCGGCCCGCAGTCCGGCGTCGATGGTCAGCCGCTCGAAAACGTCGCGCTGGGCATGGCTGCCGCCTGCCTTTTGCAGGGTCGTACGGGCCTGCGACAGATGGACAAAAGCGGTCCCGTACTGGCCCTCGCCAAAGGCTTCCAGCCCCTGCGCCGCCTGCAGACCCGGGCGGGCCATGCGCTCGGCCATCTCGGTTTCACCGGCCCTGGCATCGCGGTGCATGCGTTGCAGCAGGCGGCCCAGCTCGGCCGGGCGATTGTCCGCACCCAGGGCCAGCAGGTAATGCAGATCGGCAAAGACCAGACAGCCGTCTTCGGTGCGGGCGGCGCTGAGGTCGGCCAGTTCGACCCAGCGGTCGCCGACATCCACGCCTTCCAGTTCCAGCCGGGTCAGCAGCGAGGTGGCGTTTGAAATATCGCGGTAATCGTCGGTCTTGTCGGCGCGGATGGCGGTGTCATACAGGTCCAGAACCGCATCGATCTGCCCCTGATCCAGATGCATCAGCGCTTTGTGCCACCAGACATGGTATCGGAAATTGTTGCAATGCGCCCAGGCGGTCTCGCGCCCGGCCAGCCAGTCCAGGCCCTTGCGCGCATTGCCGGTCATGTCATGCACATGCGCCACCGCATGCAGCCCCCAGGCATCGTCGGGTGCGGTCCACAGCGCCTGACGACCAGCGATTTCGGCGCGGTCATAGTCGCCGGTCTCTTCCAGCGCAAAAGCGTGGCAGCCCAGCAGATAGCCATGCCCCGGATGGTCCGGGCCATAGGCTGGCAGCACCCGCTCGACCGACCGGCGCATGCCGGTGGCGTCGCCCAGCACGAACCGGATTGCGTGACTCAGCTTCATCGCCAGCGCATCGGCGGGGTCGGCGCGCAGCACCTGTTCCAGCAGTTGCACCGCCTGGCTGGGCCGGCCCTGCAGCCAGACCTGCAGCGCCTGCACATAGAGCGCTTCGCGCGGCAGCACATGCCCCTCGGCCATGGCGCGCTGTGCCGCGGCCAGATCGGTCTCGGCGACAGCCACCAGTTCGCGCCGCCCCAGCAGCAGATAGAACATGCCCTTGACCGCGTGCCCAAGGGCAAAGCCCGGCTCGGCGGCGAGGACCGACATCAGATGCTGTGGCGTGACGGCGGCATGCGCCAGAAACCCCAGCATCGCGGCATTCCAGTCCGCGCAACTGCCGGCCAGTTCCAGGCTGGTCGGCTGGCCAAAAACGTCGTGCTGCATGCTGTGTCCAATTCTGTTTAACACTGGGGTACTGGTACTGGGACTATCAGAGTGTAAGCCGTTGAAATATCGCTATGGCAGATGCTCGCGCATTGGTGAAATCACGTGTTGCCGATGCGAGGAAAATCGCCGACATCTGCAACCTTTTGGGCAGAATGCCGCGCGCGCGGCTCCGCCGGGACGAATTGCCCCAACAGAAAACGACACCCGCAGCCCGTATCTCAGCGCTATGGGCGCGACGATTCGGGTGGCTCGGCGCCCGATCGGCGTCAGCGCCCGGACCCGTCCGCGCTAGAGCCGGCCGTCATAGGCCGCGGCATCGATCTGCGCCGAAATGACGGTGAAACGGTCTGCGCTCATCGCCTGCTGCAAGGCCGTCCGCAGATCGGCGCGGTTATGCACCGTGACACCGTTGCCGCCCAGCGCCTGCCCCAGGGCGGCGAAATCGTGGCGGGCGAAATCGACGCCGCGATTGGCCATCTGCCGCTGCCGCTGCTTCAATTCGATCAGAGCCAGGCTGGCATCGACAAAGACGACAAAGATCGCTGCGGTGCCCAGCTCGGCGGCGGTGGCCAGTTCGCCGGCCACCATCAGAAACCCGGCATCGCCGGAAAAGCTGACCACCGGGCGATCGGGTGCGGCCAGTTTCAGGCCGATTGCCAGCGGCACGGCGCAGCCCATCGTGCACAGACCCGACGACTGGACCAGGTCGCGCGGCGTCCGGCAGGTCCACATCTGCGACAGCAGGATGCGATGCGCACCGCTGTCGGCGGTGGCCAGCGTGTCCGGCGGCAGAACCGCGCGCGCCTCGGCGATGACGGCGGCGGGCCCCCAGTCGTCATCCGTCGGAAAAGCCCGCGCCAGCGCCGCCCGGGTCTGATCGGGCTGTCCACCGGGCCAGGTCGCGCGCGATTTCGCGCCTTGCGCCAGAGTTTCCAGCGTTGCGCCGGGATCGGCAACGAAATTCAGCCCCGCCTGGTGCATGTAATGGGTGTTGGCAACCGCCGCGATATCAATCACCGGCTGCCGGGATGGATCCCACGCCTCGCGCCAGCCGGGACGCATCTCGATCGGGTCGTAACCGATGGCCAGAATCAGATCGGCCTGCCGCACCAGCGGCAGCAGATGGCCGTCGGCCACCGGCGACAGCCCGGCCGCGCCCAGACACAGGGGATGGTCTTCGGGGACGATACCCTTGGCTTTGTATGTGGTGACGAACGGAATTCGGAAATGTTCGAGAAAGGCGCGCAGGATGCAGCCATGATCGCCGCTCAGCATGTCCAGTCCGATCACCGCCAGCGGCCGTTCGGCCCGGGCCAGCCATTGCCGCGCCAACGCCAGATCGGCCCCCTGCGGTGCCACCGGGCTGGCGGGCCTGCGGCGGCGCACCGGCCCCGGGGCAACCCTGGCATCGGCGACGCTGATCGGGACGTCCAGATGCACCGGCCCGGGGCGCGGTTCGGTGGCAATGGCGACCGCCTTGTCGGCGATGGTGTCCGCCCCGGCGGCGGTCAGGCGAAAGCTGGCCTTTGTGATCGGTCCGAACACCGCCTGATGGTCCAGCACCTGATGGGTATAGGTCAGCGCCTCGTCGGCATCGACGCATCCGGTCAGCACGATCATCGGCACCCGGTCCTGATGCGCATTGGCCACCACGTTGACCCCGTTCAGCGCCCCCGGCCCCAGGGTCGCGACCAGAATGCCCGGCGCCCCGTCGCGGTGATGCACCCCTTCGGCCATGAAACCGGCGGCATTCTCGTGTTTCGCCAGATGAAAGGCGATGCCGGCGGTTTCGAGCGCGTCAACCAGGGTCAGCACTTCGCCGCCGGGCATGCCAAAGGCGTGGCGACAGCCGGCCTCGTAAAGCCGCCGGGCCAGGACATCGGCAGCGCGCAAGGGGGTCGGATCGGTCATCAGGGGGCTCCGCCGGCTGGGGTGTCGCGGCAGAATGCCCGCCAAGGCCCGCGCCGCAACCCCGCTCACGCCAGTGTGACTATTGCAGCGCCGCCGCCGCGATTGCCGCAAAACGTGCGTCCAGGGCCGCCGCCAGATCGCCCAGCTCTGCCCCGCCCTCGTCCAGATAGGGCGCCAGCACATGGCTGGGGGTCTTGTAGGCCAGCGTTGCGCTGCCATCGGCGTTCTCGGTCACGTAAAAGCGGATCGGTGCCTCGATCATCGCCGCCGTCGACAGGGCCAGCAATCGCACCGCGAAATCGTTGTTGAAAACGCCAATGACCCGGTTGCCGGGGATGGTGATGCCGCGGCTGGCCGCGGCGCCGGTTGGGCCGGCCTCGGTCACGACCCCCATACCGTTGGCGCGGGTCGCGGATTTCACCGCGCCGATCAGCGCCTCGTAAGGCTTGTCGCTGGCCTGCACCACCCAGCCCGGGCGGGCGGACAGGTCCTGCGCCAGTGCTGCGCCAATTCCGATCAGTCCCCAGATCGGGGCCATCAGCGCCATGGCGCGCAGATGTCTGGTCATGTCGGGACTCCGGTCGTTGTTTCGCTGATCCTGCCGCGGTTCGGTCGCGTTGAACACTCACAATCGCGTTTTCAGAACCGCCGCCGCCCGGATCGGCGCCGCGACGCCTTGTGTGCCGGCCAAAAGCGGCTAGAACGCGCGCATGCAGCATCCCGATCTTCCCCTGACACATGACCTGGTCCTGATCGGCGGCGGCCATACCCACGCCCTGGTCCTGCGGGCCTGGGGCATGCGCCCGGTGCCCGGCGCCCGGGTGACGGTGATCAACCCCGGTCCCACGGCCCCCTATTCCGGCATGCTGCCGGGCTATGTCGCCGGGCATTACACCCGCCGCGATCTGGATATCGACCTGGTGCGGCTGGCCCGGTTCGCCGGCGCGCGGGTCATTCTGGGGGCGGCCGAGCATATCGACCTGCAGACGCGTCAGGTGCGGGTGCCCGGGCGGCCACCGATCGGCTTTGACGTCTGTTCCATCGATATCGGCATTACCTCGGACATGCCGGCCCTGCCGGGGTTCGCCGCGCATGCGGTTCCGGCCAAGCCGCTCGGCCCCTTTGCTGCGCGTTGGTCAGACTATGTTGCCGGGGCCGGCCCGGCCCGGGTGGCGGTGCTGGGCGGCGGCGTCGCGGGGGCCGAACTGGCCATGGCCATGGCGCACGCGCTGCGCACCCGGAACCGGCAAGGCCAGGTCACGCTGATCGACCGGGCCAAGGCGCTGAGCGCTCTGAGTACCGCCGCCGCGGCGCGGATCCGCGCGGACATGACGGCCCTGGATGTAACCCTGCTGGAAAACGCCGAGGCCACCGGGATCACCGCCCAAGGGGTAATTCTGGCCGATGGGCGCACCATCGCCGCCGAATTCGTCACCGGGGCGGCCGGGGCGCGGGCGCATGGCTGGATCGCCGGCACCGGGTTGCGGCACAAGGACGGCTTCATCGAGGTCGACGCGCATCTGCGCACCAGCGACCCGGCGGTCTTTGCCGCCGGCGATTGCGCCCACCTGACGCAATCACCGCGGCCCAAGGCCGGCGTCTATGCGGTGCGCCAGGCACCGGTTCTCTATGACAATCTCTGTGCCTCGCTGATCGGCGGCCGCATGCGCCCCTATCGGGCGCAAAAGGACTATCTGAAACTGGTATCGCTGGGCGGCAAGCGCGCCGTGGCCGAGCGGTTTGGCCGCCCTCTGAGCGGCGCGCTGATGTGGCGCTGGAAGGACCATATCGACCGCAAGTTCATGAACCGGTTCCGCGATCTGCCCGCCATGGGCGCGGCCGATCTGCCCGCGGTTCACACGCAGGGGCTGGCCGAAGCACTGGGCGACAAGCCGATGTGTGGCGGATGTGGCGCCAAGGTCGGGCGCGCGCCGCTGCGCGGCGCGCTGGACGGCCTGCAGAACAGCGACCGGACGGACATCACCGCCCTGCCGGGCGACGATGCCGCCGTGCTGCATACCGGCGGGGTGCGGCAGGTCATGACCACGGACCACCTGCGCGCCTTCATCGCCGATCCGGTGGTGATGACACGCATTGCCGCCATCCACGCGCTGGGCGATATCTGGGCCATGGGAGGCCAACCGCAGGCCGCAACGGCCACGGTGATCCTGCCGCGCCTGTCCACGCCGCTGCAGCGCCGCACGCTGAGCGAAATCATGCAGACCGCAACAGAAACGATGCGCGCGGTGGGGGCCGAGATTGTCGGCGGCCACACCTCGACGGGCAGCGAACTGACCCTGGGCTTTACCGTCATCGGAACCTGCCCGCAGCCGCCCATCACCCTGGCCGGCGGGTTGCCGGGCGACGTGCTGCTCTTGACCAAGCCCCTGGGCAGCGGCGTTCTGATGGCCGCCGAGATGGCCGGTCAGGCCGAAGGCGGCTGGATCGCGGCGGCGATCGCGCAGATGACGCAATCGCAGGCCGAGGCTGCGCGCATTCTGGCCGAGGCCCATGCCATGACCGATGTCACCGGTTTTGGCCTGGCCGGTCACTTGCATGGCCTGTGCGACGCATCGGGCACCGGCGCGCGGCTGGATCTGGCGGCGATTCCGCTGATGGACGGGGCGCGCGAACTGGCCGAGGCAGGCACGCGTTCGTCGCTGTTCGCCGACAACCGCGCCCTGGTCCCAGGCCTGCCCACGGGCGGGGCAGCCGATCTGATGTTCGACCCGCAAACCGCGGGGGGGTTGCTGGCCGCCGTGGCCCCGGACCGGGCGGCGGCGCTGCTGGCGCGGCTGTGCGAGGCGGGTTATCCGGCGGCGCGCATCGGCGTGCTGACCGAAGGGCCGGTTCAGCTGGCGCTGGCCGAGGGCTGAGGCGGGTTGCGCAGCAGCGCGACAATCCGGTCGGCGATGCGGCCCAGCCCGGCCGCGTCCAGCCGCTCGGTCTGCAGGTGCGCGATCACCGGCGCATCCACCGCCTTGCGCGACTTGGCATAGGACGGGTCGTAATGTTGCTGCATCAGCGCCCGGGTCAGCCCCGCCTTGTCGCCCGCCGCGATCTTTTCCAGCCAGCCATCCACAACCGCATGACCGCGATGCGGGCGCAGCTTGGTCAACTGCGTCTCCAGCAGCTCGGCATCCGACAGGATATCGTCATAAGCGCGCACCAGATATGCAGTGCGCGCCTCGGGCGGCGCCGTGATCGCGATGCGCGGCGCCTGTTTCATTGCCGCCCACAGGCTGGGCGGAATGATCAGTTGCCCGATCTTGCTGGATTCCGCCTCGATCAGCACCGGCCGGGCCGCATCCAGCGCTTCGAGCGCCAGCGCCAGCCGGGATTCGAACGCCTTTTGGCTGGGCTGCCCGCCGGAACGCTGCCCCAGCAAGGAACCGCGATGGCCGGCCAGACCTTCGAGATCCAGCACCTGACCGCCCTGCCCCCGAACCCGATGTAAAAGCTCGGTCTTGGCGGTGCCGGTATACCCATCCAGCGCGATCAGCCGGTGCGGCAAAACCCGGTCATAAAGCGCCGTGTTCACCAGCCGCCGATAGGTGCGATACCCCCCCTCGATGACATCGGCCCGCCAGCCGATCTGGCCCAGCATCCAGGTGAACGACCCCGAGCGCTGACCGCCGCGCCAGCAATAGACCAGCGGCCGCCAGCCGCCCTCGTGATCGCGCAGGGCGGTTTCGATGTGGCGGGCGGCGTTGCGAAACACCAGCGCCGCGCCGATCTTGCGGGCCAGAAACGGGCTTTGCTGCACATATATCGTACCGACCTCGGCACGTTCGCGATTGTCCAGCACCGGCAGGTTGATGGCACCGGGCAGATGATCCTCGGCATATTCGGCCGGACTGCGCACGTCGATCACGGTGTCAAAGCCGTGGTTCAACAGTGCCGGCAGGGTATCATAGCGTTGTGACATGCCTTCCTCTAGCGTGCCAGGCGGGGCGGTGAAAGACGGGATCGGTCAGGGCATTGGCCGGACGGGCGTCGAACAGCCGAGCCCTGGCATCGCTGGGCAACGTTATGGCAAATCGTCCGCACATACCTGACAACCGGTCCGCAATCATTACAGGCGCCCCGACGGGCATGACATCTGGCCAGAGCGCATAACGGCAAGGCAACAGCGATTTGTGATCCGACGAACCGTGCCTTTCCCACCCGGCGACCCGCTGTTGCAGAATAACCGGCATGCACGGCATCCAATAGACTCAAGCGGGCCGAACGCCGCTGCCATGACATTTTTCCGACATTCATTTCAAAAGACAAGTTTCTGTTAAAATTTGAAAAATACCGAAGGCTCGAAAACGTAACACTGCGCCCGCCGAAGGCTGGCCAGGTCGCGATGACCGGCCGCGCTACGCGGAACGAACCGAAAATTCCACGGTCTGCCGGGTAAAGTCGTCCACCGTGTTTTCCACAGCCACCGCCCGGGTTTTTGCGAGGGCGGCGCGCCGGTTTTTCAACCCCTTGCGCCACCAAGAGAGGACGGCGCGAAAATACCACTTTGGCGACAAACGCCAACAAATACACAACCATGTCGGTCTGCGTGGATGCTGTTCCGAACGTGGCTGACGTCAATGCGATACAGCCCTGCTCGGTTCTATGGCGCCCGCGCCGCGCACTGCTGGACGGCAATCGTGCACATCGCCACACGAGGCGGAAACCCGCCGTCTTGTTGAGAGGCCCCGGGGCGATCAGATCTGGGTGCGCAGCAATTCCATCACCGCAGGTCGCACCGACTGATCGCCGCGCTCGCGCGCGGTGTCGATGGCCTGGCGCACCTCTTCCAGGCTGCTGCGGCGCAACAGGCTTTTGACCGGCCCGATCGAGGCCGGGCGCATGGACAACGAGCGGATGCCAATCGCCGCCAGACACAGCGCCTCGATCGGTCGCCCGGCATCCTCGCCGCAGAAACTGAGCGGTGTGTTGCTGAGCCTGCAGCGCTCGACGATCCTTTCGATCAGACTGAGAAAGCTGACATTCAGCGTGTCATAGCGCCGGCGCACGCGCTCGTTCTCGCGGTCGGCGGCGAAAAAGAACTGTTTCAGGTCGTTGCCGCCGATCGACAGGAATTCGACCTCTTGAAAGAACCGCTCGGGCGCAAAAACCAGCGATGGCGTTTCCAGCATCGCGCCGATCTCCAGCTTTTCCGGCAGCACATGGCCCAGCCGCCGTTCGCGGGCGATGGCCTTGTCAACCTCGTGACGCGCGGCCAGATATTCCTCGTACTGGGCGACGAAGGGAAACATGATGGTGAGCGGACGCCCCTTGGCGGCGCGGATCAGCGCCTGCAGCTGCATGCGCATCACACCCGGCTTGTCCAGCCCGACCCGGATGGCGCGCCAGCCCAGCGCCGGGTTCGGCTCGTCATTGGGCTTCATATAGGGCAGCACCTTGTCCGAACCGATATCCAGGGTGCGGAACACGACCCGCTTGCCATGCGCTGAATCCAGCACCCGCGAATAGATTTCGGCCAGTTCCATGCGCTTGGGCATCTGGTTGCGGATCAGGAACTGCAACTCGGTGCGGAACAGGCCGACTCCTTCGGCGCCCGATCCGACCAGCGACGGCAGATCCGCCATCAGGCCGGCATTCATCGTCAGGGTCAACTTGGTGCCACAACGGGTCTTGGCCGGCTTGTCACGAATCGAGGCATAGCGCTCTTGCGCCTTGGCCTGCATGGCGATCTTGTCGCGAAAGGCGGCCACCACGCTTTCCTCCGGGCGCAGGTGTACCGCGCCCTGATCGCCGTCGACCATGATGTGGTCGCCATTCAACGCCTCTGTGGCGATACGGCCGGCATGCACGATCAGCGGTATCGCCAGCGCCCGCGCGACGATGGCGGCATGGCTGCCGACGGAACCTTCTTCGAGCACGATGCCGCGCAGGTTGCGGCCATATTCCAGCAACTCGGCGGGACCGATGTTGCGCGCGACCAGGATTGGATCCGCCGGCAGGTCGGCCCCGGTCTCGGTGCCCTGCCCGGTCAGGATGCGCAACAGCCGGTTGCTGAGATCGTCGAGATCGCTGAGACGCTCGCGCAAATAGGAATCGGTGACCTGCGACATGCGCGCCCGCGCCTGAGACTGTTCCTTTTCCACGGCAGCTTCGGCGCTGAGCCCGCGGCTGATGTCCTCTTCCATGCGGCGCATCCAGCCCTTGGAATTGGCGAACATGCGATAGGCTTCGAGCACCTGCAGCTGCTCCTTGTCGCCGCTGCGCGACATTTCCAGCATCCGGTCGACGCCAACCCGCAATTCCTCGACGGCCTCAAGCAGCCGTTCCAGTTCGCGATTCGGGTCGTCCGCAATCGGGTTCGCAACCACCACGCGCGGTTCGTGCAGCCAGACATGGCCCTCGGCGGCCCCTTCCTGCGCGGTGGTGCCGCGAAACAGCACCGGCTGCTGGTGCCGCGCGGACAGGGCCGCGCCCTCGCCGACAAAGGCCCCCAGCTCGGTCATCTCGGCGATGACCATGGCCACGACTTCCAGTGCATAGAGCTCATCCGCGGTAAAGGTCCGGGCCTCGCGCGACTGCACGACCAGCACGCCCAGCTTTTCGCCCAGACGCTGGATCGGGATGCCGAGAAAGGATGAAAATTTCTCTTCCCCGGTCTCGGGCATATAGCGAAACCCCTGTTCTGCAGGGGCATTGGGCGTGTTGACCGTCTTTCCGGTCCGGGCGACCTTGCCCACCAGACCTTCGCCCAGGCGTAGCCGGGTATGGTGCACGGCGGCGGAATCCAGCCCTTCGGTGGCGCAGAGTTCCAGGGTTTCCTCGTCGCGGAACAGGTAGACCGAGCAGACCTCGGAGCCCATGCTGTCGGCAATCAGATGGGTGATCTTGTCCAGCCGCGCCTGACCGGCGACATCGCTGGCCATGGCGTCGCGCAAGCGGCCAAGCAGCTTGCGGCTTTCGGTTTCAGTATGGTCTGCCATACGCCGGGTTCAATTCCTTGCAGCAGGAAAGCCCAAGCGGATTGCGCTCAGGCCGCCTTGTCCAGTTCAAAGGCATCATGCAGGGCCTGCACGGCAAGTTCCATGTATTTCCGGTCAATCAGCACCGAAATCTTTATCTCGGAGGTTGTAATGACCTTGATGTTTATACCCTCGGCCGAGAGCACCTTGAACATTTTGGCAGCCACACCGGTGTGGCTGCGCATGCCGATTCCGACCACCGAGACCTTTGCCACATCGGTGTCGGCCAGCAATTCGCCAAAGTTCAGAACGCCCTGATCCTTGATCTCAGCCATCGCCTTTTCGGCCCGCTTGACCTGATCGGTGGGGCAGGAAAAGGTCATGTCGGTGCGGCCCTCTTCGCTGATATTCTGCACGATCATGTCGACATTCACCCCGGCATCGGACAGGGCGGTAAAGATCGTCGCCGCGATACCCGGGCGGTCGGCCACCGACAACAGCGTCATCTTGGCCTCGTCGCGGGAATGGGCAACACCGGCCACAACATTGGATTCCATGATATCCTCCTCATCGCAGACCAGCGTGCCGGCCGTGTCGGATTGTTCTTCGAAACTGCTCAGGACCCGCAGCTTGACCTTGTAGCGCATCGCCAGTTCGACCGAGCGGGTCTGCAGCACCTTGGCGCCCAGGCTGGCCAGTTCCAGCATTTCCTCAAAGGCGATCCTGTCAAGCTTGCGCGCCTTGTCGGTGATCCGCGGGTCGGTGGTATAGACCCCGTCCACGTCGGTATAGATGTCGCAGCGTTCGGCCTCGAAGGCGGCGGCAAAGGCCACTGCGGTGGTGTCGCTGCCGCCCCGGCCCAGCGTGGTGATGCGGCCATCGGGTCCGATGCCCTGGAACCCGGCCACAACGGCGACACGCATGCCTTCGCCGAACTTGGCCATGATATTATCGGTCGGTATGTCCTCGATGCGGGCCGCGGCATGGGCCGCCGTGGTCTTGACCGGCACCTGCCAGCCCTGCCAGCTGCGGGCCGGCACGTCCATTTCCTGCAGGGTCAGCGCCATCAGCCCGGCGGTGACATTTTCACCCGAACTGACCACAGCGTCGAATTCACGGGCATCAAACAGCGGCGAGGTCTCTTCGACCCAGCCGACCAGTTCGTTGGTCTTTCCGGACATGGCGCTGACGATGACGATGACGTCATAGCCCTTGGCCACCTCGACGCCGATGCGTTTCGCCACACGGCGGATGCGATCGAGGTTGGCGACCGAAGTGCCACCGAATTTCATCACGAGAACGGGCATGATCCGAGCCTTTCCCTGCGCCTTGGCTGTCAATTGCCCGCCTCTTATGCGAGGGGGGGGCCAAGGGCAAGTGGACAAACCGGGTTGCCGGCGGCGAAACCCACCGGCCAAACCGTGAATATCCGCAATTCGGCGGCGTTGATCCGGTCGCGGTCGGCCCGGGTTCAGGCGGCCCGCAGACTGCTGCGGACGGTCTCAGTTGGTCTTTCGGTTGGGCAGGAATGGCAGCGGCGCGACCGAGATGCCCTCATCCAGCAATTTGCGCGCCTCGTCCACTTTGGCCTCGCCATAGATCGCGCGCTCGGGCACCTTGCCCTCGTGCATGGCGCGCGCCTCGTCGGCGAAATTCACCCCCACATAGTCGGAATTGTCCTCGACCCGGCGGCGCAGTTCGGCCAGCGCCTGCTGCTTGGCATTGGCGGGTTGCGTCAGGGGGGTACCGGGCGCAGGCGGCGTCGCGTCGATCGCGGCGTCGGACGCGGCGCGCACGCGGGGGGCCATGACCGCCTTTTCGACCTTGCAGATACCGCAGACCGCACAGGCGATCATTCCCGATGCCACCAGCTTTTCATAGGCCTCAGAGGACTGAAACCAGCTGTCAAAGCTGTGTCCGTCTGCACATTTTAACGCGTATTGAATCATCGCAAAATTTACTTAAATGAAACCCGATTAGATATCGGCCAGATTGACAAATCAAGAAAATTGCATACTTCAGCCCAGAATTTTCGGATCGAAGTCCCGCAAAATGCGGGCCAGTTCTGGTTCGGTGACCCGGGCCGCTGCTTTTTTCGGCGAAAACCATTTGCGCCGGCGCTGATACCGTTCGGGAAAGTCACGCACCAGCGACTTGACCCGCACCGGATAGATCATCGCAACGCAAGGCAGCCCGCCGACCGCATTCAGGACCTTGTAATAGGAATATAGACCGAGACAACGGTCGATCGGCTTACCGACAACACCGGCCTCTTCCCAAGCCTCTTGCGCGGCGGATTGCGCCGGGGTCATCCCGTCCATCGGCCAGCCCTTTGGAACGATCCAGCGCCCGGTTCTGCGCGACGTCACCAGCAGGATCTGTGGCCTGTCGCGCTGGACGCGATAGCACAGGGCAGCGAACTGGCTGCGCACATCGCTTTTGTGTGATGCCTTGATGGTAATCGGCAATTGCTTGATCAGCATGTTTCCTACCCGCGCTCCGCACCTTTTTGTTTCAAGGCTACAACGCCGTTTCCCGAATTTCACCAAATATCTGCGGAAACTCTCCATATTTTGTGTTACCAAATGGTAAACGATCTACATCTGCATTAACCAATTCCCGGCTGCATCCGGTTTGTCAGACGCTGAACCAGATCACGATGCGGCACGTCGCCGTTGATGGCCAGCCGGCGCAGACCGAAATGAACATGCGCAATCTGCTGGTAATAGCTGGTATAGACATAGTTCGCGGTGGCACCCGCCACCGCTCCCAGAACCGGTACGGTCTGGGTAGCCAACTTTTGCCCCAGCACCGCCGCTAGCCGCGGCGTCACCGCGGCGATCAGCTTGTGCAGCCCGCCGCCGCTGAGCGTCAGGCGCAGCGAAAGAAATCCCAGATCGGCCCCGTCATCGACCGTCAGCGGACCGGATGCTGCAAAGACCCGGATACAGTCGAACTGGACATTCTCCGCCGCCGGGTCAAAGCCGTGTTCGGCGGCCACGTCCTGAATGGCGCGCAACAGCACCGTCGTCGTCGCCGGCAGCTCGACCAGCGCCGTGGGCAGGCCGCCGAACCCGCCGGCCGCGCCCATTGCCGTGGTGACCGCCGAATTGACCCAGGGCTTCTGCTCGGGCACGACGCTGCGCGAGCGCTGTGCCGCCGCCATCGCCAGCGTCAATGCCTGTTCCGTCGCGCCCCCCAGCCCGGCCCGAACGGCTGCGGGCAGCTTGTCGATCAGCCCTTCGGCCTGACCGCCAAGCAGAGTCAGCATCTGCAGGCCGACGCCGCTGGCGGCGCGGTATCTGGCGGCCAACCGATCCAGTTCCGCATCGACATCCACCGGTCCGACAGTCACGATTTCGCTCATCCGACTCTTCCGTTCCTTTCAAAGGGACAGAACCAAGATCGGCATTGCCGGCGCGCTTTTCAATGCGCGTCGTCCTCCCACCGCGTGACATTGCCGACGACCCCGGCCCAGGCGCGGGGGGTCAGATCCTGCCCCAGAACCCGTTCGGGATTGGTCGGCGGCGGCATCTCGACCCCGCGCAGCGGCGTGAAACCGAAACGCGCGTAATAGGGTGCATCCCCGACCAGCATGACCCGCTGCCAGCCCCTGTCGCGGGCCGCGGCCAGCCCGTCGCGGATCAGCACCGCCCCCAGCCCTTCGCCCTGATGCGTCGGATGCACCGCCACCGGCCCCAGCAGCAGCGCCGGTGCGCCGCCGACCCGCACCGGCCAGAACCGGATCGCGCCGGCCAGAATGCGGTCGCTGTCGCGTGCCACCAGCGACAGGCCCGGCACCGGCGCAACGCCGTCGCGCAACCGGTACGAGGACAGCGCCTCGCGCCCCGGTGCGAAACACAGGTCAAACAACGCCTCGACGTCCCACCAGTCGTCCCGGGTTTCAGCTCTCAGTTCAATCACGCGGGGCGTCCATTCAGCGTTCCGTGGTGGAATTCGCCCTAGCACGCCGCTAAGTCTGGGGCAAACCATCGGAGAGTTGCATGTTCTACCGCCCCGAAGACGGCCACGGGCTGCCGCACAACCCCTTTAACGCCATCGTCACGCCGCGCCCGATCGGCTGGATCTCCAGCCGGGCGGCGGATGGCACCAACAACCTGGCGCCCTATTCCTTTTTCAATGCGATTGCCTATGTGCCGCCGCAGGTGATGTTCGCCTCGACCGGTGCGAAACCGGATCAGGACGGCACCAAGGACAGCGTTGCCAACATTGCGGAAACCGGCGAATTCTGCGTCAATATCGTCGAATACGCCGCGCGCGACGCGATGAATGCCAGCTCGGCGGCGCTGGCCAAGGGCGCGGACGAATTCGACGCCGCCGGCTTGACGCCGATCCCGTGCGAGACCATCGACTGCGCCCGCGTTCAGGGCGCCCCGGCGGCCCTGGAATGCCGCCTGACCCGGATCATCGACCTGCCGGGTCAGGCCAACCGGCTGGTGCTGGGCCAGGTCACTGGAATCCACATGCGCGATGACTGCATTCGCGACGGCCGGTTCGATGTCACAACCTTTCAGCCGCTGTCCCGGCTGGGCTATCGCGACTATGCTCGCGTCACCGACCTGTTCGAGATGACCCGCCCGGGCGAGGGCTAGGCCCGCCTTGACCCAGCCTCCTCTGGGAGCTGGTTGTCGGTGACCTTCGACGGCATTTCCATTGCAGGGATTTCG
Source organism: Sedimentitalea sediminis (assembly GCF_042687825.1). Taxonomy (NCBI): domain Bacteria; kingdom Pseudomonadati; phylum Pseudomonadota; class Alphaproteobacteria; order Rhodobacterales; family Paracoccaceae; genus Sedimentitalea; species Sedimentitalea sediminis. The sequence goes on from NZ_JBHUQE010000010.1 coordinate 96,287, forward strand.
GGCCTCTTTCTGAACCGCATGGCGGCACCCCACGCCCGCAACGGAGACTCATTTCATCGAGCGGACCAGTCCCCGGCCATTGGGTATTGAATCAACGCCCGTGTCAGTGTCAGGTCGTTGCATCGACGAACATTGCAGATCTTGGATTTCATCTTGGCAAGAAACTTCAAAGCCCCGGTGGGCCAGTCTATCTTCAGCCCTGGTCAGGAATGCCCCGGCTTTCTGAGCCTCAAGTCAGGGTCGATCCGCGTAACCTTGTCCGGCGCTTCGGGGCGAGAGGTGGTCCTCTATCGCGTTGGGCCCGGAGAGGTCTGCCTGCAAACCTTCTCCTGTCTGGTGGATGGCAGGGTCTACGGGGCCGAGGGCATCGTCGAGGCCGATATCGAAGGCGAGATGATACCGGCGCGTGAATTCCGAAAACGTCTGGAGGATGACAAGGATTTTCGCCAGGCGGTCCTCGCGTCGGTTGCGCTCAGATTCACCGAATATCAGGAACTGGTCGAAGACGTGGCCCTGACAGCATTTGATGCCCGACTGGCCAAGACGTTGCTGAAACTTGCAGACGATGAGGGACTTGTGCGGTCGTCTCATGCATCGCTGGCGGCGGAAACCGCGTCCGGTCGCGCCTATGTTAGCCGACGACTTGCAGCATTCGCCCGACAGGGCCTTGTCGAACAGCGGACCCACGGCGTTTGCATCATCGATAAACGCACCTTGGAACAGATTGTCGCAGACTCGCGGTGACAGTGTCACCGTCAGTGCCGCGATCACTGCGGTAGGGTCGCTGCAGTCAGATTTCAAAGGAGCAAAGAAATGACACGGAATGAAGGAAAGATCGACCGCATCCTGCGCGTCATCGTCGGCCTAGCGCTGCTGTCCATCGTTTTTGTTGGCCCGCAGACGATGTGGGGCTTGATCGGGATCGTACCGCTTGCGACCGGTCTCATTGGGACCTGCCCGATCTATTCGATCTTCGGGATCAGGACCTGCTCAATCAAGGGCTGAATGATCCGGCGTCATGCCGCCCGTCGGCTTGGCGCCGCATCGACGGTGTTCTGCACGCGGCCCAGGCCGCCACGCCTTTGTGACACATTTACGGCGTGGCAAAGGGACGGCCGCGGTGTTCCCACACAGATGCTGTGGCATTTTGACAGGCACGAACGGCCGATCCGGGAAAACGGCGCTGCGGCGTGACTTGGCCAGAAGAACGCCGCTTTTTGCGCCGAACGCCGATGTTTCGCAGACCCGGGGTGCCTGACTGACAAATAAGTGCCGCGCTGTGGCGGTGTCGGAGGGGTGTACAGGGGGTCTAGGGGTGTCACCCCCTGCTATTTCTCTGCATGCGGTCTCAGTGCCCGCCAAGGATACCGGTGCGCACCGAGTAATCCACCGCCAGTTCGTAATCCGGGTCGTCGTCACTGTCGACCATCAGGTGTCCCGCCTTGGTCAGCAGCCGGTGACAGTCGCGGCTGAGGTGGCGCAGCTTGATGTTCTTGCCGGCGGCTTCGTATTTGCCGGCAATCGCCTCGATGGCCTGCAGCGCCGACTGGTCCACCACCCGGCTTTCGGCGAAATCGATGATCACGCTGTCCGGGTCGTTGGCCACGTCGAAGAGTTCGACGAAACCATCGGAAGACCCGAAAAAGAGCGGACCCTGGATTTCGTACACCTTGGCGCCCTTTTCGGTGGCCGATTCCCGTGTGACCGCGTGAATGCGCCGGGCGTTGTTCCAGGCATAGGCCAGGGCCGAGACGATCACGCCGACGACGACGGCGACGGCCAGATCCTCCATCACCGTGACCACGGTGACCAGCAGGATGACAAAGGCGTCGGTCAGCGGCACCTTGCGCAGGATAGTCAGACTGTTCCACGCAAAGGTACCGATCACCACCATGAACATCACCCCGACCAGTGCGGCCAGCGGGATCAGTTCGATCACCGGGGCGGCGAACAGGATGAAGATCAGAAGGAACAGCGCCGCGGCGATCCCCGCCACCCGGGTGCGGCCGCCGGATTTGACGTTGATCATCGATTGCCCGATCATCGCGCACCCGCCCATGCCGCCAAAGAACCCGGTCACGGTGTTGGACAGGCCCTGGGCGATGCATTCCTGGCTGGCACCGCCGCGTCTGCCGGTGATTTCACCGACCAGGTTCAGGGTCAGCAGGCTTTCGATCAGCCCGATCGCGGCCAGGATCACCGCATATGGCAGGATGATCTCAAAGGTTTCCCAGGTCAGCGGCACCATCGGGATATGCAGGCTGGGCAGCCCGCCCTGGATCGAGGCCAGATCGCCGACGCGCGGCACGTCCAACCCCACCGCGATCACCAGTGCCGCGACGATGCCGATCCCCGCCAGCGGTGCCGGGACAAGACGGGTGATCCGCGGCATCACCCAGATGATCGCCATGGTCAGCGCCACCAGGCTGAGCATCAGATACAGCTGCGACCCGCTCAGCCATTCGCCGCCCGACATGCCATGGCCGGTGTTCTCCATGCTGCCGGGCACCTTGAACTGGCCAAGCTGGGCCAGAAAGATCACGATCGCCAGCCCGTTGACAAAGCCCAGCATCACCGGATGTGGTACCAGCCGGATGAACTTTCCCCATTGCATGATGCCGGCGAATATCTGCAACAGTCCCATCAGCACGACGGTGGCGAACAGATATTCCACCCCGTGCTGCGCCACCAGCGCCACCATCACAACCGCCAGCGCGCCGGTGGCCCCCGAGATCATGCCGGGCCGCCCACCGATCAGTGCAGTGATCAGGCCGACGAGGAAGGCAGCGTAAAGCCCGACCAGCGGATGCACCCCGGCGACAAAGGCAAAGGCCACCGCCTCGGGCACCAGCGCCAGCGCCACCGTCAGTCCGGCCAGCAACTCGATCCGCAGGCGCGACGGGGTCAGCCCGTCATCGGGCATCCAGCGCAGGTCGGGCATCGCAAGTCGTTTGGCGAAGGACGCCAGAAGAGCACGGGGCATGGGAAGTTCCTGTCGTTTACGGGCTGTTCGCGCAGCAAAGGGGAGCGTGATACCCGGAATTTCCCGAAAAAGCCATGCGGCCTATCGAAAATCCGCCATGCACTGAGATCATGGCACCTGCGCGCCCGACGCCGCGGGTCTAAGCGGTTGATTTCCCCGCGCCCGCCCGCCAACTTGCGCGGGCAGCAACACAGGAATTGCCATGACCCAAACGAAAATCGGCATTATCGGCGGCTCGGGAGTCTATCAGATCGACGGCCTTCAGGACGCGCAATGGACCCGGGTCGAGAGCCCTTGGGGGGCGCCATCGGACGCGGTCATGACCGGGCGGCTGGACGGGATCGAGATGGCGTTTCTGCCGCGCCACGGGCGCGGGCATGTGCATGCGCCGGCCACCGTGCCCTATCGCGCCAATATCGACGCGCTGAAAAGGCTGGGCGTGACCGACGTGATCAGCGTCTCGGCCTGCGGCTCGTTTCGCGCCGAAATGGCGCCGGGCGAATTCGTGATTGTCGATCAGTTCATTGACCGCACGATCGCCCGCGACAAAAGCTTTTTCGGCACTGGCTGCGTCGGTCATGTCAGCCTCGCGCATCCGGTTTGTGCGCGGCTGGGCGATGCCTGCGAGACCGCGGCCCGCGCCGCCGGTATCACGGTGCATCGCGGCGGCACCTATCTGGCGATGGAGGGGCCGCAATTTTCCACGCTGGCCGAGTCCCGCATGTATCGCGAAAGCTGGGGCTGCGACGTGATCGGCATGACCAACATGCCCGAGGCCAAGCTCGCCCGCGAGGCCGAGCTGTGCTATGCCTCGGTCGCCATGATCACCGATTACGACAGCTGGCATCCGGATCATGGCGAAGTCGACATCGCCGAGATTGTTGCCACTCTAACGGGCAACGCGGACAAGGGCCGGGATCTGGTCGGCCGCCTGCCCGCCCTGCTGGGAGCGGATCGCGCACCCTGTCCCTGTGGCTGCGACCGGGCGCTGGATCACGCCATCCTGACCGCCCCCGAAGCCCGCGATCCGGCGCTGGTCAGGAAACTCAATGCCGTGGCGGGCCGCGTTCTTGGATGAGATTGCACGGCCTGAATGTCACCCGGGTCTGCAGGCGCTGTTGCTTGGGCAATGATCGGCCGTGCCGCGGCGGCAGACTCGGACCTTGTATGTGGCGCATATCGTGCCGGGCATGGGGGCAATGCGGGCCCTGGGCTGGATGAATGGCGCGCTGTCTTCGCCGCAGGTGTTCTGGGGCAGTCTTGCTTTTTTTTGCGGTCTGGCGGCGCTGTATGCCCGCATCTGGGGCCTGATCACCAAACGCGGCCCCTTCGAAACCCTGAGGCGCGCGGTGACCGAACCCACGCCCCGATGAAAGAACCGATCCGATGCCATTTGATCTCTGGATAACCTTTGTCGCCGCCTCGACCGCGCTGCTGCTGATCCCCGGCCCGACCGTGCTGTTGGTGCTCAGCTATGCCCTGTCCCAGGGCCGCGGTGTCGCGGTGGCCTCGGCGGGCGGGGTGGCGCTGGGGGATCTGATTGCGATGACCGCGTCGCTGGCCGGGCTGGGGGCCGTGGTGGCGGCCTCGGCCAGCCTGTTTACCCTGCTCAAATGGGCCGGGGCGGCCTATTTGATCTGGCTGGGACTGAAACTGCTGCGCAGCGCACCCGGCGCCAGGCCGATTCCGACAGCGACGCGGGGCACCGTAACCGCGCGCGGCGTGTTTGCCCATGCCGCGGGGGTGACCGCGCTGAACCCGAAATCCATCGCCTTTTTCATCGCCTTCGTACCGCAATTTCTGCGCCCCGAGACCGCGTTGGCACCGCAATTCGCCATTCTGATCGCCACATTCGTCACGCTGGCCTGGCTGAATGCGCTGGCCTATGCGCTGCTGGCCGACCGGCTGCGCCGCTCTATCGCCCGGCCCGGCGTGACAACCTGTCTGACCCGTGCCGGCGGTCTGGCACTGATCGTCATGGGGCTGGCCACCGCCCTGCTGCGGCGACCGGCCTGACCGCCGCCCTCTTGCGAAACACGGGGCGATCGGCGACACCGCCCTGACCCGGAAAATTTCGAGAGACCGCCATGCCCAAAAAGACCACCGTTCAGGATTATATCCGCACCATCGTCGATTTCCCCCACGAAGGGATCATGTTCCGCGACGTGACGACTCTGTTTGCCGATCCGCGCGGGTTTCGCATGGCGATCGACCAGATGCTGCACCCCTATGCCGGGATGCGGATCGACAAGGTAGTGGGACTGGAGGCACGCGGGTTCATCCTGGGCGGGGCCATCGCGCACCAATTGTCGGTGGGATTCGTGCCGATCCGCAAAAAGGGCAAGCTGCCCGGCACCGTTATTTCCGAAGACTATACGCTGGAATATGGCGAAGCCATCGTCGAGATCCATGATGACGCGATCCTGCCCGGCGAAAAGATCCTGGTGGTCGACGATCTGCTGGCCACCGGCGGCACCGCCGCCGCCGGCATCCGGCTGGTGGAACGGCTGGGCGGCGAAATCGTGTCCTGCGCCTTTGTCATCGACCTGCCGGATCTGGGCGGTCGCAAGGTGCTGGAAGACCTGGGCATGGATGTGCACGCGCTGTGCGCGTTCGAGGGTGAATAGCGAACCCTGCCCCCGCATGTCCCTGATCGGCGTGACGGTTTTCCGGATCTGCGGCTCTGTTCTTCGGGCCTCGGCCAGAGAACCGGGACCGGGATCGGCCTGATGTGAAACTCGGCACTTAACGACCGTTGCGATGCCTGGGTCGCCACATCGGCCGCGCCTGAACGGAATACGCGCGCGGTCGCGGACCCTCAGTCCTGCCGGCGCAGCACCGCGCCGGGATTCATGATGCCCTGTGGGTCCAGCGCGGATTTGATGGCGCGCATGGCGGCCAGTTTTACCGGATCGCCATAGCGCTCCAGATCGCCGACCTTGAGCCGGCCAATGCCGTGTTCGGCGCTGAACGAGCCGCCCAGCGCCACCACCAGATCATGCACCGTGCGCTGGATCGCGTCGCGCTGGTGATCGTGTTCCGACCGGTCATGCCCCCGCAGGGGAAACACGTTATAGTGCAGGTTGCCATCGCCCAGATGGCCGAAACAATTGATCCGAAAGGCCCCGATCCCGGCGATTGCCTTGCTGCCACGGGCGATGAATTCGGGCAGCGCCCCCAGCGGCAGCGAAATGTCGTGGCTGGACACCGATCCGATCCGGCGGTTCGCCTCGGGAATGCGTTCGCGCACGGCCCACAGCGCATCCCGCTGGGCTGCGGATTGCGCGATCACGCCGTCGCTGGCCTGCCCGTCGTTCAGCGCTGCGGCAAACAGGTCGGCCAGCGCCTGGGCCGGGTCCAGACCTGCCGCCACGCCGACCTCGATCAGCACGCACCATTCCGGTGGCCGGGCAAAGGGCTGGCGCAGATCCGGCTGGGTTTCGGACAGAAACAGCATGCCCTGCCGATGCATCAGTTCAAAGGCGGTGACCGCCTCTCCCAGTTGCGCACGCGCCAGCGACAGCAGCCGCAAAGCCGCCACCGGGTCGGGCACGACGATCATCGCGGTGCCCTCGCCCGCCGGAACAGGCGCCAGTTTCAGCGCCGCAGCCGTGATGATTCCCAGCGTACCCTCGGCCCCGATCAAGAGGTTGCGCAAATCATAACCGGTATTGTCTTTGCGCAGCCGGGTCAGCCCGTTCCAGATACGCCCGTCCGGCAGAACCGCCTCGATCCCCAGGCACAGATCGCGCATGGTGCCATAGCGCAGAACGTTGACGCCGCCGGCATTGGTGGCCAGGTTGCCGCCGATCCGGGCCGAGCCTTCCGAAGCCAGCGACAGCGGAAACTGCCGCCCGGCCGCCTGCGCCGCCTGGCGCACATCCGCCAGCGTCGCACCGGCCTCGGCTACCAGCACGTTCTCGTCCGGATATACCGCGCGGATCGCCGCCATGCGCTCCAGCGATACCACAAGCGGCGGAGGACCGTCCGGAGCAATCTGTCCGCCGACCAGACCGGTCCCGCCCCCGTAGGGCACCACACCGACCCGGGCCGCATTGGCCGCCGACAGCAGCGCCGAAACCTCGGAGACGTCGCGCGGCAGCGCCAGAAGCCCGGCCTGACCGACATAGCGGCCGCGCGGTTCCTGCAGATAGCCGGGCTGGACCGGACGCAGAATCCCCTCCGGCAGGCGCGCGGCAAAGACATCGTCGGCAGGATTGAGTGTCATGGTTGTGATAATTCCCGGATCACTGATCGCTGGTCCATTTCCGTCCCGAGTCCGGGCCAAGTCTGGCCCCTGTGCGGCACGCGTAGCCCGCCTCACTCCTGTTCTGTCAGATATTGCGGGCGCAGCACAACCACCGTCGGGCGGCGCGGCAGATCGCGCAGCGAGAGGATGATGGCCGAGGTCCCCGGGCGCTGAATGATGAATTCGCCGCCCATGCCCGCCAGAAACCGCTCGAGCGCAGGATCGCTGAACCAGTGCATCGGGATCACCACGCTGGATTTCAGGCGTTTGAGCACCGCGATCATCACCGGCAGCGGCAGGGTCACACCGCCATCCACGGGCGCCATCACCACATCCAGCCGCCCCAGAGCCGCGAATTGCGCCTCGCTGGGCATATGGTGCAGATGCCCCAGATGACCGATGCATAGTCCGGCAACCTCAAAGACAAAGATCGAGTTGCCGTTGGCCTCTATGCGACCGGCCTGCGCGCGGATATCGGTGGACACGTTGCGCACCAGCATCTCGCCCAGATCCAGATGATGCGCGATCCCCTGACCATATAGCCCCCAACCGGGCAGGACATGGGCGATGGCCGGATCGGGAAAGGCGGTCCAATGGGTGCCATGCGCATGGTTCATGGTGACTACATCGGGGATCAGATTTGCCGATCCGATAAAGCCGGTGAAATCGGTCACCGCGTTCAGCCCGCCCGGCGTCTGCAACAGAAAACTGGCATGCGCGACATAGCGCAGCCGGACAGCCTGATCCGGCACCGGATCACGCCAGCCCGCACGGTGCAAATAGGCGATGCCGGGCGCCGCCTCGGCCACGGCGATGCAATGGCTGGGCCGCCGGTCCTGCGCCCAGACCGGGCCGACCAGCAGCGCCAGCCCCAGGCAAAGGAAAAGGCCGAACCGTGTCATGCATCAAAGGATAGGCCAAAGCGCGCAAAAGTCAGCCGCCTGTCGCCAATCCGGGAATGGAATGCGCCGGCAGGCGCGCATTTGGATCAGACCCGCCAATTGGCAGGACGCATCCGCATCCCGGCATCGCTGCCGCCGAACCCGCTTCAGCCCGCGTCCGTGCGGCCGCGGCGGTCACTGCGCAGCGACGCGTACAGGACATGCGTGCGCCAGCGCCCGTTGATCTGCAGATAGGACTGCGCCACACCTTCGTATTTGAACCCCGAGCTTTCCAGCAAGCCCCGCGAAGCAGCGTTCTCCGGCAGACACGCCGCCTCGATCCGGCTGAGATCGAGCTGGGAAAAAGCGTGATGCACCACCGCGCCGATAGCCTCGCGCATATAGCCCTGCCGGGCATGGACCTGGCCGGTCCAATACCCCAGCGTTCCCGCCTGCGCCGGGCCGCGGCGGATATTGTCCAGCGTGATTGCGCCCAGAAGTTCCTGATTGGTACGCCGAAACAGGAACAGCGGAACCGCCGATCCGTTCGAGACCGACCGCTGCGCCCAGTAGACCCGGTTGGTAAAGGCCTTTCTGGTCAGATGATCGACGGCCCAGCTCGGCTCCCATGGGACCAGAAAGGTCTCGCTGGCCTGGCGCAGTTCGGCCCAGGGGCGAAAATCCGAGTGGATCGGTGGGCGCAGCGTCAGCCGTTCGGTTTCGATCCGCAGTTTGCGTTTGACCAGCATCATCGGGTGAAAATCAGACCGGCATCAGGCGGCCCGCCTGTCTTGCAGCTGCGCCAGGGTTGGCGCCGATTCGATCGGACCGTACAGCGCCAGCGCCGCCGGCGCGGTGCCGGCGATGCCCTCGGCAAAGCCGCGCACATTCTCGATGGTCACCGCGTCGATGCGCGCAATCGTGTCCTGCAAGGGCGGAACCGTGTCCCAGATCTGGACCAGCCGGGCCAGACGTTCAGCGCGGTTGGACGGGCTTTCCAGCCCCATCAGCATCCCTGCCTTCATCTGCGCCCGCGCCCGCGCTACCTCCTGCGGACTCATGTCGGTGGCCGCGCGCGCCAGTTCGTCAAAGGTGACCTCCGCCAGTTCCCCGATCTGCTCGGCGCTGGTGCCGGCATAGATCGTCGTGGTGCCGGTATCGGCATAGGCACCGGTCTGGGCAAAGATCGTGTAACACAGGCCGCGCGCCTCGCGGATTTCCTGGAACAGGCGGCTGGACATGCCCCCCCCAAGCGCGCTGGAATAGATCTGCGCGGTATAGATCGCATCGTCGCGGTAGCCGGGACTTTCAAAGGCCAGAGCGAAATGCGCCTGTTCCAGCGCCTTGGCATGCCGGGTCTCGCCGCCGGTGAACCGGGCCGCATCCGCAGCGCGCAGGGGTTTGGACTCCAGATGGCCGAACAGCGTTTCGGCCAGGCGCACCAGCGCATCGTGATCGACCGCGCCGGCGGCCGACAGGATCATCTGCCCGGGTCCGTAATGCTCGCCGACAAAGGCGGCCAGATCGTCGCGCGAAAATGCCCGCACGCGTTCGCTGGGGCCCAGGATGGTGCGGCCCAGCGGCTGATCGCGATAGCTGCTTTCCTGCAGCCAGTCGAAAATCACGTCATCGGGGGTGTCATGCGCCTGGCCGATTTCCTGCAGGATCACCCCGCGCTCGATCTCGATTTCGGCCGGGTCGAATACCGGATTCAGCACGATATCGGCGATCACATCCAGCGCCAGCGGCACGTCATCCTGCAGGACACGGGCGTAATAGGCGGTCACCTCGCGGCTGGTATAGGCGTTGATATAGCCGCCCACGTCCTCGATGGCCTCGGCAATCTGCAGCGCCGTGCGTTTGCGCGTGCCCTTGAACGCCATGTGCTCCAGAAAATGCGCGATGCCGTTCTGCTCGATCCGCTCGTGCCGCCCGCCGGCGGTGACCCAGATGCCGATGGCCGAAGATTGCAGCCCCGGCATATGCTCGCTAACGATGCGAAAGCCGTTGGCTAATGTGTGCTGCTGAACCGTCACTTGGCGATATGTCCTTTGATGAATTCCTTCATGGCAGCCAGATCATTGGCGATCCGGCTGACCCTTTCCGGCCGTTCGAACAGATCGGACATGCGGGGCGGCAAGGGCGGGTGAATGCCGCTGGCCTGTTCGACCGCAGCCGGGAACTTCGCCGGATGCGCCGTGGCCAGGGTGATCATCGGCACCGCCGGATCGCGCCGGTCATTGGCGACCTTGACCCCGACGGCGGAATGCGGGCACAGCAGTTCCGTGCTGGTTCTGAGCGTCGCCCCGATGGTGGACAGGGTTTCCTCCTCCGAGGCGCGGCCGGAATCGAACTGTTCGCGCAGAAACTCCAGCGCGCCCTGGCTGACGTCGAACCCGCCGGAACCGAGTTCGTCCATCAATTGCGTCACCGCGCCGCCATCGCGGCCATAGGCGTCATAGAGCACCCGTTCGAAATTCGAACTGACCTGAATGTCCATGGACGGGCTGATCGAAGGGTGCGTGGGTCCCTTGTGATAACCCTGTCCGCTGAGACAGCGATGCAGAATGTCGTTCTGGTTGGTGGCCACGACCAGCCGGTCGATGGGCAGGCCCATGCGCTTGGCGATGTATCCGGCAAAGATGTCGCCGAAATTTCCGGTGGGCACGGTAAAGCTGACCTTGCGGTGCGGCGCGCCCAGACTGACGGCGGCGCTGAAGTAATAGACCACCTGTGCCAGCACCCGCGCCCAGTTGATGCTGTTGACCCCGGCCAGCCGAACCCCGTCGCGGAACTCGAAATCGTTGAACATGTCCTTGAGCGCGGCCTGGCAATCGTCGAAATCGCCATCCACCGCCAGCGCGTGCACGTTGCTGTCCGCAGGCGTGGTCATCTGCCGCCGCTGCACCTCGCTGACGCGGCCATGGGGAAACAGGATGAACACATCGACATTGGACAGCCCCTTGAACGCCTCGATCGCCGCGCTGCCGGTATCGCCGCTGGTGGCGCCGACAATGGTCACCCGCTCGCCGCGCCGGGCCAGAGCGGCCTGAAACAGCTGGCCGATCAGCTGCATGGCGAAATCCTTGAAGGCCAGCGTCGGGCCATGGAACAGTTCCAGCAGGAAATGGTTCTGGTCCAGCTGCACCAGCGGCGCCCGCGCGGCATGATCGAACCCGGCATAGGCCCGGGCGATGATCGCGCGGAAGGCGTCATCGTCAAAGCTGTCGCCGACAAAGGGGCGCATGATGCGGAATGCGGTTTCTTCATAGCTCAGCCCGGACAGCGCCGCGATCTCGTCCGCGCTGACCTGCGGAATCTCGGCCGGCACATACAGCCCGCCATCGCGCGCAAGGCCGGTCAGCATCGCCTCTTCAAAGCTCAGTTCCGGGGCAGCGCCACGTGTCGAGATGTATTTCATGTCAGTCAGCCTTCAGCGCGGGCGCGGGTGCGCCACAGGAAATAGGCGGTCATCGCGGCCCAGATCAGGGCCAGCGAAAACCAGGTGATTGCATATTGCAGGTGATCGTTCGGAATGCCCGCCGTGTCCACCGGCAATGGTGTCACCCCCGATCCGGTCGGCGTGCGCGCCACCACCAGCAGCGGTTCGGTGTCCAGTTCCGCCGCCATCGCCGCCACGTCGCGGGCAAACCAGGTGTTGGCCGCCGGGTCGGGCGGTGGCGTAAAGCCATCGGTCTCGCTGGGCCAATGCAGGTTACCGGTCACCGTGACCGCCCCGGTCTGGCGCGCGACGTCCTTGGCTTCGGCGCGGACAAAGCCGCGATCCAGCAGGATGCGGCGGCCGTCATTCGTGATCAGCGGCACGATGATGCGAAACCCGGGACCGACCCGCTTGATCGACACCAGCACGTGCAATTCCTCGCCGGCGATGCTGCCGGACACGGTCACCGGCAGATACCGGTCGCGCCCAGGATCCGGGGCGGCCGGCAGCGGCACCGGGTCGGCGGAAATGCGGGTCTCGATCTGCATCAGCACATCCTGCTTCCAGCTCAGACGCTGCAGCTGCCAGGTGCCCAGTGCAATCAGGATCGCGAACCCGGTCAGGCCAATGATCAGCGGAAACAGGATGCGGCGCATCGGTGGCGGGTCTCCCGGGAAAGGAAAAAGCGCGCGGTGTCGCCGCGCGCCTGCTTGATAAGGTGTGGATGCGGATTTTCAACCGCAATCGGACATCAGCCCAGCCCGGCGGTGCCCCAGATATAGACGACGAAGAACAGGAACAGCCAGACAACATCGACAAAGTGCCAGTACCAGGCGGCGGCCTCGAACCCGACATGCTGTTCAGACGTGAAATCGCCCCGCATGGCGCGGATCAGGCAGACGGTCAGAAAGATCGTGCCAATGATCACGTGCAGGCCGTGAAAGCCGGTCGCCATGAAGAAGTTGGAATAGAAGATGTCGTCGCCGAACTTCCAGCCCTCGTGCAGCAGGTGCTGGTATTCATAGGCCTGCAGCCCGGTAAAGGCGATGCCCAGGACCACGGTCAGCGCCAGGCCGGCCACCAGATCGCGGCGGTTGTTGCCGTGCACCAGCGCGTGGTGCGCCCAGGTCACGGTACAGCCGGACAGCAGCAGGATCACGGTGTTGATCAGCGGCAGATCAAAGGCGTTGACCGGATAGATATAGGGTTTCTCATAGGCCGAGCCGATATATTCCTGCATCGGATAGATCAGATGTTTGAAAACCGACCAGAACCAGGCGGCAAAGAACATCACCTCGGACATGATGAACAGGATGAAACCATAGCGCAGGCCGATCCGCACCACTGCGGTATGATCGCCGATATGGCTTTCATGCACCACCTCGGCCCACCAGCCATACATGGTGTACAGAACGCCCATGAAACCGATCCAGAACAGATAGGGCGTGATGCTGTGCATCCACAGAACCGCCCCCGCCAGCATCAGAAAACCCGACAGGGCGCCCAGCAGCGGCCAGACTGACGGGTGAAGAATGTGGTAATCGTGGTTTTTTGCGTGTGCCATTAAGTATCCCTCACCGTACGGCGTTAGTTCGTTTTTGCGCCTGCCAGTTCGTCGCGGTCGGCCGCGCCCTCTGGCAGGTCGATTTCATAGAATGTGTACGACAGCGTGATCGTATGCACGTATTTTGCGTCCCTGTCGGTGACAATTTCCGGATCGACAAAGAAGGTCACCGGCATCTGCACCCGTTCGCCGGGTTGCAGCACCTGCTGTTCAAAGCAGAAACAGTCTATCTTGTTGAAAAACCCGCCGGCCTCGTAGGGAAAGACATTATAGCTGGCCGATCCGGCCACGGGTCGATCCGTGGGGTTGTGGGCTTCGTAAAAGGCCAGCGCGGTCTCGCCGATTTTCAGCTCCATTTCGCGCACCACCGGTTTGAACGTCCAGGGCATGTCGCGTTCCAGCGAGGCATCAAAGCGGATCTTGATGGTGCGGTCCAGCACCTGCTCGGCACCGGCGGTCTCTACCCCGGTGGTGCCGCCAAAGCCGGTGACCCGGCAGAACCAGTCGTAAAACGGCACCGACGCCCAGGACAGCGCGCCCATGACCACGACCACGCCGACCAGTTGCAGAACGGTCTTTTTAGGCCCCGCCATCGCCATCAGTTCAGGCTTTCCGCTTTCGGCATCTGAAAATCGCCGCTGGTCACCTTGACCACGGTCAGACCGAAAACTACCGCGATAAAGGCCACCAAAGCCAGCGCCACGCCCAGATTGCGGCCGAAACGGCGCTGGTGCAGCTCGTGGGTCGTCTTGATGCTCATGCCCAGCCCCCCAGGCCATAGGGTTTCAGCAGGGCTTCGGCCAGAATCGCGCCGAAATGCAGAAACAGATACAGCAGCGACAGTTTGAAAAACCGCCGCTCGACCGCGAAATTGTCGGCTTCGGCATCGGTTTCGTCACGGCGCCAGATGCGATAGGCGCCGTTCAGGAACAGCAGGTTCAGGATCACCGACACCGACAGATAGATCGGGCCGCCAATACCGGTGAACCCCGCGGCCAGCGCCAGCACCGCCAGCAGCCCGGTATAGACCAGGATGTGCACCCGGGTTGCGGGGCGGCCATGGGTCACGGTCAGCATCGGCACGCCGGCATCGTCATAGTCGCTGCGCATGAACAGGCACAGAGCCCAGAAATGCGGCGGCGTCCACATGAAGACCAGGGCAAACATCAGCCAGGGCTCGACCGCCATCGACCCGGTCGCCGCCAGCCAGCCGATGACCGGCGGAAACGCCCCGGCGGCGCCGCCGATGACGATGTTCTGCGGCGTCGTGCGTTTCAGCCACATGGAATAGACCACGACATAAAAGAAGATGGTAAAGGCCAGCATCGCCCCGGCCAGCAGGTTGGTGGCCAGCGCCAGCATCGTCACAGCCAGCACCGACAGCGCCAGCCCAAGCGCCAGCGCGTCCTGTTCGCGAACCTTGCCCGCCGGGATCGGCCGTTTGCGGGTGCGGCGCATGATGCAGTCGATATCCGCGTCCCACCACATGTTCAGCGCGCCCGAGGCACCGCCGCCGATGGCGATGAACAGGATGGCACAGAACCCGATCACCGGATGAACAGGCGTCGGCGCCGCCACCAGCCCGACAAAGGCGGTGAACACGACCAGCGACATCACCCGCGGCTTGAGCAGGGCAAAAAAGTCGCCAAAACCCGCCTCGTTCTGGGACGGGCCGGCTTGGTCCAGACCGGTGTTGATGCTGACGTCGCTCATCGCAGACCCTTTATGCACAGGTCGCGCCCGGCGGGATCGCCCCGCCCGGACGCGCTTAGTTGGAAGCCACGGTCAGGTTGCGCGGCGTGCCGGCATATTCCTCGATCGCGCCTTCCAGCCAGGCGTCATAGGCGTCTTGGCTGACGACCTTGACGGTGATCGGCATATAGGCGTGATCCTTGCCGCACAGCTCGGAACACTGGCCGAAATAGATGCCTTCCTTTTCCGCCGCGAACCACAGTTCCGCCAGACGTCCGGGCACCGCGTCCTGCTTGACGCCAAAGGCCGGAATGGTCCAGCTGTGGATCACGTCGGCGGCGGTGACCTGCATCACCACGGTCTTGCCAACCGGCACGACCACGGCGGTATCTGTCGCCAGCAGATATTCGTTCTGGCTATAGCCGTTCTCCTCCAGTTCGTCGCGCTCCAGCTTGAAGCTTTCGAAACCGAATTCGTGGTCGACATATTCATAGCCCCAATACCATTGGTATCCGGTCACCTTGATGGTGATGTCGGCCTCGGGAATTTCCTGCTGCTTGAACAACACCGGCAGGCTGAAGGCGCCGATGAACACCAAGATCACGATCGGAATCACCGTCCAGGCGACTTCCAGCGGGGAATTGTGCGTAAAGCTGGCCGGCTCTGGATTCGCACGCTGGTTAAAGCGCAGAATGGCATAGAGCAGCAGCAGGGTCACAAAGACACAGATCACGGTGATGATCACCAGAATCAGCCAGTCCAGCGATTGCTGATCCCGCGCCAGTTCGGTCGCAGCCGGCTGAAAACCGGTCAGGCCGTCAACCGGTGTACCAATGATTTCAAGGCCATCCTGCGCCAATGCCGGAAGGGCCGAAAGGGCGGTGATTACCCCCGAAAGCGTGAAAGCGTTCTTCATGTTATGTCCTGATCGGTTGATCGCGTTGTTCTATGTGGCACAAGCGTCATTCATCAAAACGCACCTGCCCCGTTGTCTTTGCCGCCGGTAGAAACCATATTCCGGCAGTCAGTTAAAGCCATGAGATTGCGTCATTGGGACGCTTTTTTTGACTTAGATCAAATTGCGAGGCCACATGCAATGACCAGCGCGCCCTTTCGGCCCTTTGAAACCGCCCTGCCCCGCGACGCGGCACTCGCCGAATTGCGCGCCGCCACCGCGGGCGCCGAGGACGGTGAAATCTATGCCGAACGGCGCAAGTCCGAGGCGCTGGTGTTTGATGACGGGCGCCTGCGGACCGCCAGCTATGATGCCTCCGAAGGCTTTGGGCTGCGCGCCGTCAATGGCGAGGTCACCGGCTATGCCCATTCCACCGAGCTGAGCATCGCGTCGCTGAAACGCGCCGCCGAAACCGCGCGCCTGGCAGTCGGCGACGGCGGCGGCACGCTGGCCGACGCCCCCGCCGCGACGAACCGCCGGCTGTATACCGATGCCGACCCCATTGCCGGACAGCCCTTTGCCGTCAAGATCGACACGCTGCGCGAGATCGATGCCTTTGCCCGCGACCTGGACAGCCGCGTCGTGCAGGTGTCGGCGACCCTGGCCGCGTCGCTGCAAGAGGTCGAAATCCTGCGCCCGGACGGCGTGCATGTCGGCGATATGCGCCCGATGACCCGCATCAACGTGTCGGTCATCGTCGAGCAGGGCGGGCGGCGCGAAACCGGTACTGCCGGCGGCGGCGGGCGGATCGGGCTGGACGGGCTGATCGCTCCCGCAGACTGGCAGGCAAAGGCCCGCGAGGCGCTGCGCATCGCGCTGGTCAATCTGGATGCGATCCCCGCCCCGGCCGGGGTGATGGAGGTGGCGCTGGGACCGGGCTGGCCCGGCATCCTGTTGCACGAGGCGATCGGTCATGGCCTGGAGGGTGATTTCAACCGCAAGGGCGCCAGCGCCTTTGCCGGCCTGATGGGCGAACAGGTCGCCGCGCGCGGCGTCACGGTGCTGGATGACGGCACGATCCCCGACCGGCGCGGCTCGATCACCGTCGATGACGAGGGCACGCCGTCGCGGCGCAATGTGCTGATCGAGGACGGTATCCTGGTCGGCTACATGCAGGACCGCCAGAACGCCCGGCTGATGGGGGTCGAGCCCACCGGCAACGGCCGCCGCCAAAGCTATGCCCATGCGCCGATGCCGCGCATGACCAACACCTATATGCAGGGTGGCACGGACGATCCTGCGGACCTGGTCGCGCAGATCAGAGACGGCATCTGGGCGGTGGGATTCGGCGGCGGGCAGGTCGATATCACCAATGGCAAGTTCGTGTTCTCCTGCACCGAGGCCTATCGCGTCCAGAACGGCAGGGTCGGAGCTCCGGTCAAGGGCGCGACCCTGATCGGCGATGGCGCCACCGCCCTGACGCGCATTCGCGGGCTGGGCAATGATATGCAACTGGACCCGGGCATGGGCAATTGCGGCAAGGACGGCCAGTGGGTGCCGGTGGGCGTCGGCCAGCCGACGGTGCTGATGGGCGGCCTGACCGTCGGCGGATCGGCGGCCTGAGCGGCCATCGACGTCACGACCCGCACCCCCGGGCCGGGCAGTGCGCCCCTGTTTTCATGGCCGCGATCGCGGCCGAATCCGGTCGCGTGGGGAAACTGCGAAAAAACTGAAAAGAATTTGTTTCGCTTTACGTTGTGTTAACCAGACGGGCGCTACACCGGTCTTGCAAGCAGGCGGAGCGACGGATGACCGAGGAAACCAATTCTTCCACTCACCCCCCACTCCCACCCACCACGGAAGACGATCGGTTCGCGTGGCTCCGTCTGTTGCGCTCGCGCAGGGTCGGTGTGACGACGTTCCATCGCCTGCTGTCAGAGCATGGCACAGCGCAGAACGCGCTGGCCGCGTTGCCCGAAGTGGCGCGCGCCGCCGGAGTAGACGGGTATGAAATATGCCCGGCCGGTGTAATAGCCGCGGAAATCAAGGCCGCAAAAGCCGCGCATGCGCGGCTTTTGTGCCTTGGCGACGCGGATTACCCCGCCGCACTGTCCGACATTTCCGATGCCCCGCCGTTGCTGTGGGTGGTCGGCGACCCCGCGCTCTTGTCCCGTCCGATGATTGCCCTTGTAGGGGCCCGCAACGCCAGCTCGCTGGGCACACGCACGGCCCGCAGTCTGGCACAGGATCTGGGCGCAGCCGGCCATGTCGTCGTATCCGGTCTGGCGCGCGGGGTGGACACCGCGGCCCATGTCGCGGCGCTGAAGACCGGCACCGTGGCCGTGATGGCCAGCGGCGTCGACATCATCTATCCTTCGGAAAACAGCAATCTGGCCCGCGACATTGCGGCAGACGGGGTGTTGATCTCGGAACAGCCCATGGGCATGGCCCCGCAGGCCGGGCATTTCCCGCGCCGCAACCGGATCATCTCGGGCCTGGCCCGGGCTGTTGTGGTGGTCGAGGCCGCCGCCAAGTCCGGCAGTCTGATCACCGCCCGCGACGCGCTGGATCAGGGCCGCGAGGTGCTGGCGGTGCCCGGCCATCCCTTTGACGCCCGCGCCTCGGGCTGCAACATGCTGATCCGCGACGGGGCCGTTCTGGTGCGCAATGCCGAGGACGTTTTGGCGGCCCTGCCGGACACTGCGCCGCCCGTTCAGCCGGACCTGTTGTCCGACCTGCCGCCACAGCCGCCGGAAAAACGCAGCCTGCGTCAGACCGCGGCCCTGCATCAGCAGATCCTGTCGCGGCTCGGGCCCTCGCCGGTCGCCGAGGATCAATTGATCCGCGACCTGTCGGTCCCGGCCGGACATGTCGGCCCGGCGCTGGTCGATCTGGAACTGGAAGGCAAGATCAGACGCCAGTCGGGCGGTTTGCTATCGCGCGAGCATTGAACCGGCTTGTTGCCCATCGTGGCACCGACGCCCCAGCGTCTCTACAACCCCTGACACGCCTCGGGGATCACCGGACGGTAGATGGCGCAGAGCGGCGCCCAGGCATACCAGACATCGGTGGCGCCCAGCGCCCAGTGCACCGCCACCCAGGTGGTGCCCGACTTGCGGTACAGCGCCTGGATCGCCACCCCGTCCATATAGCCCGAATCCAGCTCGCCGCGCAGAAAACCCGGCGTTGTCCGCAGATCGATCTCGGCCCCGCCCGGGCGCTGCGGCCAGACCGATGCAAAGGCCAGATCGCCGGAGCGGCGCAGATCATGCACGACGAACTGAACCGGCGCGCCCAGCATCCACTCGGCATGCGGGCGCAGCGCATCCATCAGCGCGGCGCGCTCGGGCGAGCCCCGGGCCGGTTCCTGCCATGCCGCCGCGAAGCTCGGCGCCAGCACCGCAAACAGTACGAAAAAATTCATGCGTACCCGGTGTTTCACGGCCATTCTCCGGTTCTGCCGCGGCCAGGTTGCGCGGGCGGGTTTACCCCGCGATCCTGCGCCGATTTTGCACAGATTGACAATCAGGACTTGCACCCCACATCTAGCCCCGCCATAGAACGCGCAAAGCCCGTCCCATGAGGTAATCCGTTAAATGCCTGTAGTTGTTGTAGAATCCCCGGCCAAGGCCAAAACGATCAACAAATATCTGGGTCCCGACTACACCGTTTTGGCATCTTACGGCCATGTGCGCGACCTGCCCCCCAAGGACGGATCCGTCGATCCCGAGCAGGATTTCGACATGAAATGGGAGGTCGCCAGCGACAGCCGCAAACATGTCAAGGCGATCGCCGATGCCCTGGCCGAGGACAACGCCTTGATCCTGGCGACCGACCCGGACCGCGAGGGCGAAGCGATCAGCTGGCACCTGCAGGAGGCGCTGACCAAGCGCCGCTCGATCAAGAAGGACACACCGGTCAGCCGCGTCACGTTCAACGCCATCACCAAGGCAGCGGTCGCCGAGGCCATGGCACATCCGCGCCAGGTCGACATGCCGCTGGTCGAGGCCTATCTGGCCCGGCGCGCGCTGGATTATCTGGTCGGGTTCAACCTGTCGCCGGTCTTGTGGCGCAAGCTGCCCGGCGCCAGATCGGCCGGCCGCGTGCAATCGGTCTGCCTGCGCCTGATCGTCGAGCGCGAAATGGAGATCGAGGCGTTCCGGGCGCAGGAATACTGGTCGGTCAAGGCCATTCTGGCGACGCCGCGCGGCCAGGAATACGAAGCGCGGCTGACGCTTCTGGCGGGCAAGAAGCTGGACAAGTTCGACATCGCCAACGAAACCCAGGCCGAACTGGCGGTGCAGGCGATCACCAGCCGCGATCTGATGGTGAAATCGGTCGAGGCCAAACCCGCCAGCCGCAACCCCAGCGCGCCGTTCATGACCTCGACCCTGCAACAGGAGGCCAGCCGCAAGTTCGGCATGGGCGCCCGCCAGACGATGAGCGTGGCGCAACGGCTCTACGAGGCCGGGCACATCACCTATATGCGGACCGACGGCATCGACATGGCGCCCGAGGCGGTGCACGCGGCGCGCGACGCGATCAAGGATCGCTATGGCGACGAATACGTGCCCAAAAGCCCGCGCATGTACAAGAACAAGGCCAAGAACGCGCAGGAAGCGCATGAATGCATCCGCCCAACCGAGATGGCCCGTGACGCGGCGGCTCTAAAGCTGACCGACCCCGATCAGCGCAAGATCTATGACCTGATCTGGAAACGCACGCTGGCCTGCCAGATGGAGGCCGCCCGGCTCGAGCGCACCACGGTCGAGATCGGCAGCCGCGATGATCAGGTGGGTTTGCGCGCCAACGGCCAGGTGCTGTTATTCGACGGCTTCCTGCGGGTCTATGAAGAGGGCCGCGACGATTCCGTAACCGATGACGACGACAAGCGTCTGCCGCAGATCACCCAGGGCGAGACGGCCGACAAGCGCAAGGTCACGCCGGAACAGCATTTCACCCAGCCGCCGCCGCGCTATACCGAGGCGACCCTGGTCAAGAAGATGGAAGAGCTGGGCATCGGGCGCCCCAGTACCTATGCCAGCATCGTCACCACGATTCAGGACCGCGAATATGTCCGCAAGGACAAGAACCGCCTGATCCCCGAGGACAAGGGGCGGCTGGTGACGGCCTTTCTGCAAAACTATTTCCGCAAATATGTGGGTTACGACTTTACCGCGGGGCTGGAAAACGAACTGGATCAGGTCAGCGCCGGTGATGCCGACTACAAGGCGGTTCTGAACCGGTTCTGGCGCGATTTCTCGGCCGCCATCGCGGAAACCAGCGAATTGCGGATCACCGAGGTGCTGGAAAAGATCAACGAGGTGCTGGAACCGCACCTGTTCCCGCCGACCGAGGATGGCGGCGACCCGCGGCTATGCCCCAATTGCGGCGCCGGCCGGCTGAGCATGCGCACCGCCCGGTCCGGCGGCGCGTTCATTGGCTGTTCGAACTATCCCGAATGCCGCTATACCCGCGCCTTTGGTCCGCCGGGCGCCGAGGACGACGGTGCGATCCCGCCCGAGGGCAAGCTGCTGGGCGAGGATGCAGGCGACAAGATCTACGCCTTCAAGGGCCGGTTCGGCCCCTATGTACAGCGCGGCGAAGTCACCGACGACAACAAGAAGCCGCCGCGCCAGTCGATCCCCAAGGACTGGCCGCCGCAGGATGTCGATCTGCCGCAGGCGCTGAAACTGCTGTCGCTGCCCCGCCCCATCGGTCCGCACCCCGAGGACGGGGTGATGGTCTGGGCCAATATCGGGCGCTACGGGCCTTATCTGAAACACGCGGCCAGCACGTCCGAGCGCGGCGGTACCAACGCCAACCTGGAAAGCATCGACGAAGTGTTCACCGTCGGCATGAACCGGGCGGTGCAGTTGCTGGCGGAAAAAGTCGCCAGCCGGGGCCGCCGGGGCGCGGCGGCGAAACCCCTGCGCGAGCTGGGCGAACACCCGGACGAGGGCGGCCCGGTGAATGTGATGGAGGGCAAATACGGCCCCTACGTGAAATGGGACAAGATCAACGCCACCCTGCCCAAAGAGATCGAGGCGGCGGCGCTGACCATGGAACAGGCCGTCGAGCTGATCGCCGAAAAGGCCGCCAAGAAGGGCACCCGCCGCAAGGCCGCGCCAAAGAAGAAGGCCGCAGCCAAGAAACCTGCGACGAAAAAGACCACGGCCAAGACTCCCGCCAAAAAGCCGGCGACACAATAGCCGGCTGGCCGCGTGCCCGACCGGGACGCCGCCGAAGACCGCGCGCCGCTTTGTTGACTCTCCTGCAACGCAGCGGCACAAGCATGGCACACCAATTTTCGGGGAGTTTTCCATGAAGAAAGTCTATTCCACCGCCGCCGAGGCCTTGGACGGGCTGCTGTCTGACGGCATGACGATTGCGGCCGGCGGGTTCGGCCTGTGCGGCATTCCGGAACTGCTGATCGACGCGCTTGTGGACAGCGGTGTCAAGGACCTGACCATTGCGTCCAACAATTGCGGCGTTGACGGCTTTGGCCTGGGCAAATTGCTGGACACCAAGCAGATCAAGAAGATGATGTCGTCCTATGTGGGCGAGAACGCGGAATTCATGCGTCAGTATCTGTCGGGCGAGCTGGAACTGGAATTCAATCCGCAAGGCACTCTGGCCGAGCGCATGCGCGCCGGCGGCTGCGGCATTCCTGGCTTTTACACCAAGACCGGGGTCGGCACCGTGATTGCCGAAGGCAAGGAAAGCAAGACATTTGACGGCGAGGAATACATCCTGGAACGCGGCATCGTCACCGATCTGTCGATCGTAAAGGCCTGGAAGGCGGACGACACCGGCAACCTGGTGTTCCGCAAGACCGCGCGCAATTTCAACCCGCCCGCCGCGATGTGCGGCCGGGTCTGCGTCGCCGAGGTCGAGGAAATCGTGCCGCGCGGCAGCCTGGACCCGGACGGGATTCACCTGCCCGGCATCTATGTGCATCGCCTCATTCAGGGCGAACACGAAAAACGCATCGAACAGCGCACCGTGCGCCAGCGGGAGGAAGCCTAATGCCCTGGGATCGCAATCAGATGGCCGCGCGCGCGGCGGAGGAACTCGAAGACGGCATGTATGTGAACCTGGGCATCGGCATCCCGACGCTGGTGGCCAATTATGTCGGCGACAAGGACATTACCCTGCAATCGGAAAACGGCATGCTGGGCATGGGTCCGTTTCCGTTCGAGGGCGAGGAAGACCCCGACCTGATCAACGCCGGCAAGCAGACGATCACCGAACTGAGCCGCACCAGCTATTTCGACAGCTCGCAGAGCTTTGGAATGATCCGCGGCGGCAAGATCGCGGCGGCGATCCTGGGCGCCATGGAAGTGGCCGAGAACGGCGATCTGGCCAACTGGATGATCCCGGGCAAGCTGGTCAAGGGCATGGGCGGTGCTATGGATCTGGTCGCCGGCGTCGGCCGGGTCGTTGTCGTGATGGATCACACCAACAAGCATGGTGACAGCAAGGTCCTGAAGGAATGCACCCTGCCCCTGACCGGCAAAAGCGTGGTTGACCGGATCATCACCAATCTGGGTGTGCTGGACGTGGTCGAAGGTGGCCTCAAGATCGTCGAATGCGCCGACGGCGTCACCGAGGACGAGCTGCGCGCCGCCACCGAGGCAAAAATCGTCTGACCTTTTGTCGAATACCGTCGGATCACAAAGGGCCGGTGCACAATATGCATCGGCCCTTTTACGTTCCGGCGGTCAGTTCATCGCGACAAAGACACAGCCGTCGCTGATCAGTTCCGGCGGTGTGGCGCAAAGACCGCTGGCGACCTGAAACGCCGCCAGCACCTTTGGCACATAGTCGCGCGTCTCGGCATAGGGCGGCACCCCAGCATGGGTATAGACCGCGCCTTCGCCGGCATTGTACCCGGCCAGCACCAATATCGGATCGTTGTTGAATTCGCCCATCAGCCAGTCGAGATAGCGCACGCCACCTGCAATATTATCCTCGGCCAACAGGCTATCGGTCACGCCGAACCGTGCCGCGGTGTCGGGCATCAACTGCATCAGCCCTCGCGCCCCGGCATGGCTGATCGCGTCCGAGCGGCCGGCGCTTTCGACCGCGATCACCGCCAAGACCAGCGCCGGCGACACCCGCGTACCGACCGTGGCGCGCAGGATCGGCACGCCCTGCGCACGGGCGATGTCCTGCATCGCCTGCATGCGCGGTGCAGCGATGTCGCCCCTTGTCGTCAGCGCCGTCAGGGCCTGGGGCAGCCGCCCCGGTCCGGTGCTGCTCAGGCTGGGTGAGATCTGTTCCCAGAACCAGGTGTAACGGCCGATCGGGTCCGCAGGGACGGTGGGTCCCGGGGCGGATTCCGGCGGCGGCGGTGGCGCCGGGCGCTGCGCTGCCGGGTCGATCTGAATGGTGATACGCCTGCCCGAATCGGCGCCGGGCGGGCGCACCCGCCGCGCCTGAAACTCGGGAAAGGGCGCCGGCGCGCGACGCGGTTCGGCGGCAACGGGCGCGGCGCTGTCCGTGGTCTGCTGGGGGGCGACCGTGACGTCGCGCAGAACCAGACGTTCGGCATCCAGCGAGCCGGCGGCCCACAGCGACAGGGCGATCGCGGGGGCGATCGGGAACGGTTTGAACATGGGGTGGCCTCGCTGCCCGGCTCTCTCGTTTTTTGAAACTGTCCCCGAAAACCGGCCGCATAACCAGAAATTGCGTGGCAAATCTGTCAATTTCGCCCGATTTGACACCGATTTGCATCGCCCCCACCCGGCCGCGAGCAAAAGAACCCAGCTTTTTTACCCTCTTTTTCAGATGCTTAGGCAAAAAATTAGGGAATCGTTAAATGTGGCATGCAAATCCATTTTTCCGCCCAACTCCTGCCATCGGGCACCGTCTATATAGCTGCATACCACGGCGGACACGGGCCAACGAGAGAAACGGCCGACATTGAACGACGCGGTTTGCTGAAAACTCAAATGATCCTTTGGAGGGACAAGACCATGATCAAATTCATCAAGAACTTTCGCAAGGACGAAGACGGCGCCGTTACGGTTGACTGGGTTGTGCTGACCGCCGCCGTCGTTGGCCTGGCCGTCGCTGCGTACACCTCGATCGAAACCAGCTCGGCGGCTCTGACCGCTTCGACCGGTACCTTCATCGAGGCACAAGCTCCGGAATAAGTCCGGTCCGAGACGAAAATTTCAAGGGCCACGTCTTGATCGCAAGGCGTGGCCCTTTTCACCTGATTTAACCAGATACACTGCGAGGCAAATATGCGACACATTTTCAAGACATTCCTGCGCAGCGAGAGCGGTGCCGTCACGGTCGACTGGGTCGTTCTGACTGCGGCCGTCGTCGGCCTGGCCATCGCGGTCATCGCCTCGATCCAGACCGCGACCGGCGG
The DNA here is from genome assembly GCF_042687825.1 of Sedimentitalea sediminis. Classification (NCBI taxonomy): domain Bacteria; kingdom Pseudomonadati; phylum Pseudomonadota; class Alphaproteobacteria; order Rhodobacterales; family Paracoccaceae; genus Sedimentitalea; species Sedimentitalea sediminis. Next base: position 121,378 of record NZ_JBHUQE010000010.1, read on the forward strand.
CGTCGGCAGCAGCACCGGCGCCTATATCTCATCCATCGAACCCGGCTGATATCGGCTCAGCCCGCAAACAGGACGCGGCTTGCCGCCATCAGGTCATGCCGGCACCGTTATTTCGCCATATTGAACTGCGATACCGGTGCGTGAGCAAGTTCAGGGGCCAACACCCGCCCGCGGGATAACCGGGGCCAAGCAAGAAAAGAAAGGTCAAGGCTATGCGTGCAGTATTCGGATTGGTTCTGATCGTTGGAATCGCCCTGGCGGGCGGCGCCGTCATGATGGCAAAGAAATACATCACCGCCTATCAGGCGGAGCTGGAAAAGGAACGCGCGGCCCGCGCCGAAATCGTGCCGACCGTCGATGTCTTTGTCGCGGCGCGGCCCCTGAAATACGGCGAACCCCTGCAGCCCGAGGATGTCCGCAAGGTGCGCTGGCCGGAAAACGCGGTGCCCGAGGGCAGCTTTACCGACCAGACCGTGCTGTTCCCGCCCGAACTGACCGATCTGCGCGTGGTTCTGCGCAGCATGGAGCCCGACGAGGCGATCATGGCCATCAAGGTCACCGAACCCGGGCAGGATGCTGGCCTGACCTCGCGGCTGGAACGCGGCATGCGGGCCTTTGCAATCAAGGTCGACGTGGCTTCGGGCGTGTCGGGCTTTCTGCGTCCCGGCGACCGGGTCGATGTCTATTGGACCGGCAGCGTCAACGGCACGGTCGAGGGCGGGCGTGGCGACGTCACCCGTCTGATCGAGGCAAACGTGCCCCTGATCGCCATCGACCAGAGCGCCGGCGGCGATATCGAGGCCACGACCATTGCCCGCACCGTGACCGTGGCAGCGCGGCCGGAACAGGTGGCCGCCCTGGCCCAGGCCCAGACCACGGGCAAGCTGTCCCTGTCGCTTGTCGGAGCCGGGGACGACACGATCGCGGCGGCGGTCGAGGTCGATCAGCGCTCGCTGCTGGGTCTGGGCGCGGTGGAAATGGCGCCGCAAAAGGCTGAAGAGCGGGTTTGCACGATCCGAACCCGCCGTGGGGCCGAAGTCGTGGAACTGCCCATTCCTTGCACAAACTGAAACGATACCAGCAGGTTAACTCTCCCTTGGCGTGTAGTCCACATGCCGGGGGTTTGTCTATGTTGCCGGATATCCACATAAGAAATCCGGGCGAAGCCTTTGATTCTTGCAAAAAATGTGGAGGTAACGCAAAGTGGTAAATGGATCGGGCAAAAAGACCCGACAATGAGGCGTGATCGGAGAGGCAGGTCACATGAACATCGACAGATTCCTGAAAGCGGCCCTTCTGGGCCTTTCACTGACGTTCGCTCCGGTCGCGCATGGCGTGCAGGCCGAGTCGCTGACGGTGGTCAAAAAGGGCACCGAGTCGACGCTGGATGTGCCGATGAACCGGGCCGTCGTCGTCGAAAGCGACGTCCCCTTCGCGGAACTCAGCATCGCCAATCCCGGTATCGCCGACATTTCCTCGCTGTCTGACCGCACGATCTATGTGCTGGGCAAGTCGCCGGGCATGACGACCCTGACCCTGCTGGATGCGACCGGGCGCCTGATCACCAATGTCAATGTCCGCGTCGCCGCGGATGTGACCGAGTTCAAGGAACGCCTGCGACAGATCTTGCCGGGCGAAAAGATCGAGGTCCGCACCGCCAATGACGGCATCGTGCTGTCCGGCGTGGTCAGCAGCTCGGCACGGCTGCAGCGGGCCCTGGACCTGGCCGAACGCTATGCGCCCGAGCGGGTATCGAACCTGATGAGCGTCGGTGGCGTGCAGCAGGTGATGCTCAAGGTACGTTTCGCCGAGATGCAGCGGTCGGTGTCGAAATCGCTCAGCGCCTCTCTGGGCTTTAACGGCTCGATCAACAGCGGCAAAAACGGACTGAACGGTGGAACCGGACGCTATAGCGCCCAGCCCGGCCTGTCCAACGGCATGGCCGGTCATTTGCCTCTGGCCAACGACAATACCGGCGCCGTCCTGTTCGGCTTTAACGCCGGATCGGTGCAGGTCGGCCTGCTGATCGAAGCGCTGGAGCAAAAAGGCGTCGTGCGCACGCTGGCCGAACCCAATCTGACCGCCCTGTCCGGGCAGGAGGCCAAATTTCTCGCCGGCGGCGAGTTCCCGATCCCCGTGGCCCAGCGCGACGGCCTGTTCTCGATCGAATACAAACCCTTTGGCATCGAGCTGAACTTTGTTCCGCGCGTGGTCGACAAGGACGTGTTCAACCTGGAATTGATGGCCGCCGTGTCCGCCATCGACCCCACCTTGGGGGCCGACATCAACGATCTGCAGGTCCCGGCCTTTTCCCGCCGCGAAACCTCGACCACGGTCGAGATGCGCGATGGCGAAAGCTTTGCCATCGCCGGCCTGATCGAGGACGATTTTCTGGACAATGCTTCGCAAATCCCCTGGCTGGGCGATGTCCCGGTGCTGGGCACGCTATTCCGCAGCGCCGACTACAAGCGCAAGCAGACCGAACTGGTGATCATCGTCACCGCCCACCTGGTCACCCCGACCCGGGGCGAGGCGCTGGCCCTGCCGACCGATCGCGTGACCCCACCCAGCGAAAGCGATCTGTTTCTGATGGGCAAGATGAGCAAGGTGGCCGGCAAAAGCGCAAACCGCGCCGCACAGGAAGTGGCGAAACAGGACTTCAGCGGATCCTATGGCTATGTCATGGACTGAGCGGAGGAGCGGGAAAATGCAGAAACTCATCATCGTGGCGGGACTCAGCATGGCCCTGACCGGCTGCGCCCAAGAGGCCGGAAACTTTGTCAAGACCGGCGATTTCGGCCAGGCCACCCACAACAACGACCTGGTGATGCGCGGCGACAAGAGCTATGCGATCAGCCTGGGTCAGCGTTTCGCCCGGGAAATCCCGACCACCGTGAACTTTGCCTTTAACAGCGACGTGCTGGATGGCGAGGCACAGCTGATTCTGGAACGTCAGGCAGACTGGATTCGCCAGTTTCCCGAGGTTCGCTTTAACGTTTATGGCTATACCGACAAGGTCGGCACGCAATCCTATAATTACGGCCTGGGACGGCGCCGCGCCAAAGCCGTCGTGCGCTATCTGTCCTCGCGCGGAATCAGCCCCTCGCGGCTGAAAGCGCTGGTGTCCTATGGCGAGACCCGGCCGGTCATCGACACGGCCGGTCCGGAACGCCAGAACCGCCGCAGCGTCACCGAAGTTGCCGGTTTCCTGCAGCGCCATCCCACCGTGCTGGATGGCAAATATGCCGAAATCGTCTATCGCGAATACATCGTCAGCGCCAAACCCGTCGACGGCCTGACCCGGCGCAGCAACACCGGCGGATTTGCGGAAACACAATAGCGGTCGATTTTCGCTATCGTATCCAGATTCCCTACAATTGGGGTTTTTTGGCCCCAATCTCGCCCAGATTTCCCGCGACATTGTCCTCAATAGGTGACGTGCGACCATAGACGGTCAAACGCCGGCGAACGCAGGACAGCAAGAACGGGCCTTGGGTCCGCAGCGCCTGCCGAGCCTCGAATTTGGGGACTAAGGCAATGAGCAGTGGACAGGCACAACCAGAAATGAATCCGATCGTGGCCTGCACGATCAGCCGCGATGTTCAGAATTTCGATTTGCTGATCGAGGACATGGAAACCGCGCTGGGCGAAAGCTGGGGCGATCTGGGCTTTGCCGAAGCGCTGGCGTTCTTTGGCCAGCCCGAGGCGGACGCGCTGGAATTTGTCGCCCTGGCGATCGACTCGGATGACGAGGACAATCTCGTCCTGATGGGCGAGATCATTACCCAGGCCAAGACCCGCGGCATCCGCGTCATCCTGATCGCCGAGGATGTCACCCCCGCCTCGCTGCACCAGTTGCTGCGTCAGGGGGCCGACGAATTCGTCCCCTACCCGCTGCCCGAGAACGAGTTGCAATCGGCCATCGACCGTCTGAACACGCCGGAACCGGAACCCGAGGCGGTGCAACACAATACGCATCAGTTGAAATCCGGCACATCCAAAGAGGGCGCCGTGATGGTGGTGCATGGTCTGGCCGGCGGCGTCGGATCGACCACGGTGGCGGTGAATATGGCCTGGGAACTGGCCACGATCGACGCCGACGACCCTCCCAGCGTCTGCCTGCTGGATCTGGACCTGCAATTCGGCTCGGTGGCGACCTATCTCGACCTGCCCCGGCGCGAAACCGTGCTTGAGATGCTGTCGGACACCGAGAACATGGACGAAGAGGTGTTCGGACAGGCCCTGCTCAGTTTCGAGGACAAGCTGCAGGTCCTGACCGCACCTTCGGAGCTGGTGCCGCTGGACATTCTCGGCCCCGAGGATATCGAACGGGTCATCGCCATGGCGCGCAGCCATTTCGACTATGTGGTGATCGACATGCCCTCGACCCTGGTGCATTGGTCCGAAACCGTGCTGAACGCCGCGCATGTCTACTTTGCGCTGATCGAACTGGACATGCGGTCGGCCCAGAACGCACTGCGCCTGAAGCGGGCGCTGCAATCCGAGGACCTGCCGTTTCAAAAGCTGCGCTTTGCGCTGAACCGGGCGCCGAAATTTACCGATCTGTCGGGCAAGAGCCGGGTCAAGCGCATGGCCGAAAGCCTGGGCATCTCGATCGACCTGCAACTGCCCGAGGGTGGCAAGCCGGTGACCCAGGGCGCCGATCATGGCCTGCCCCTGGCCAGCTCGGCCGCCAAGAACCCGCTGCGCAAGGAAATCGCCAAGCTGGCGCTGTCCCTGCACCAATTGGGCAGCAGCGACGCCAAGGCGGCCTAATCACCAAGGGGGAGACCCAAGCATGTTTTCCAAATACAAGAAATCCGCAAAAGCAGCGCCGGCGGTGCAACCGGCGGCCAAGGCCGCAAATGTCGCCGAGGTCAATATCGAGGCCGCACCGGCCCCCGCCGCCGCCACCCTGCGCCGCCCGATGCCGACCAAGGCGGCCGAGGCCACCAACGCCGACAAGGATCGCAAGCGCAAGGAACGGCTGGGCGAAATCAAGATCGAGCTGCACCGCTCGCTGCTGGACAACCTGAACCTGGCGGCCCTGGAACATGCCAGCGAGGCGGAACTGCGTGGCGAAATCAGCAGTATCGCCAGCGAACTGCTCGAGGAACGCGGGATCATCCTGAACCGCGAGGACCGCCAGACCCTGAACAAGGAACTTTACGACGAGGTCACCGGCCTCGGCCCGCTGGAGACGCTGCTGCAGGACGAGACGGTCAACGACATTCTGGTCAACGGCCCGCAACAGGTGTTCGTGGAACGCGCCGGCAAGCTGGAACTCAGCGACATCACCTTTAAGGACGAGCGTCACCTTCTGCGCATCATCGACAAGATCGTCAGCGCCGTGGGTCGGCGTGTCGATGAATCCAACCCCTATGTCGATGCCCGCCTGGCCGATGGGTCGCGGTTCAACGCCATGGTGCCGCCGGTCGCGGTGGATGGCAGCCTGGTCTCGATCCGGAAATTCAAGAAGGACAAGCTGGGCATCGACGACCTTGTCGGGTTCGGCGCCTTTTCCGAAGAGATGGCGGCCTATCTGCAGGCCGCGGTGGCCACCCGGCTGAACGTGATCGTGTCGGGCGGTACCGGCTCGGGCAAGACGACGACGCTGAACGCCCTGTCCAGTTTCATCGACAATGCGGAACGCATCCTGACCATCGAGGACACCGCGGAATTGCAATTGCAGCAGACCCATGTGGGCCGCATGGAAAGCCGCCCGCCCAATGTCGAAGGCAAGGGCGAGGTCAGTCCACGCGACTGTCTGAAAAACGCCCTGCGGATGCGCCCGGACCGCATCATCGTCGGCGAGACCCGCGGCGAAGAGGTCATCGACATGCTGCAGGCGATGAACACCGGCCATGACGGTTCGATGACCACGATCCACGCCAACAGCGCCCGCGACGGGGTCAGCCGTCTGGAAAACATGATCGCGATGGCCGGGATCGAGATGCCGCTGAAGGCGGTGCGCAGCCAGATCTCGTCGGCGGTCAATCTGATCGTGCAGGCCAGTCGCCTGCAGGATGGCAGCCGACGGATGACCTCGATCACCGAGATCACCGGCATGGAGGGCGACGTGATCTCGATGCAGGAAATCTTCAAGTATCAGCGCACCGGGCTGACGCCGGACAACAAGATCATCGGCCATTTCACCGCCACCGGCGTGCGCAGCCATTATTCCGAACGCTTCCGGATGTGGGGTTATGACCTGCCGGCGGCGATCTATGAACCNAATCTTCAAGTATCAGCGCACCGGGCTGACGCCGGACAACAAGATCATCGGCCATTTCACCGCCACCGGCGTGCGCAGCCATTATTCCGAACGCTTCCGGATGTGGGGTTATGACCTGCCGGCGGCGATCTATGAACCCACCGTGATGGAGTAGAACTGATGGAACTGAGTGCCGAACCGCTTATCTATGGCCTGATCTTTGTCGGTGTCCTGGTTCTGGTCGAAGGCATCTATCTGGTGGCCTTTGGCAAATCGATCAGCCTGAACAGCCGCGTCAACCGGCGGCTGGAAATGCTGGACAAGGGCGCCGGGCGCGAACAGGTGCTGGAACAGCTGCGCAAGGAAATGCGTCAGCACATGAAGACCCGCACGATCCCGCTGTATTCGCTGCTGGGCGAAAAAGCGCAAAAGGCGGCCATCGCCTTTACCCCGCGCCAGTTGCTGATGATCATGGGCGGCGTATCGGTCGTGGCCTTTCTGGGGCTGACCATCGGCACGGCAACCGATCTGCCCGTGCGCCTCGTCGCGTCGGTCGGCATCGGTGTGGGCGGTGTCTATTTCTGGGTCAACGCCAAGGCCAAGAAACGCATGTCGATGATCGAAGAGCAATTGCCCGACGCGGTGGAATTGATGGTGCGCAGCCTGCGGGTCGGTCATCCGTTTTCCTCCGCCGTCAGCATCGTGTCCAAAGAGATCGAAGACCCGCTGGCCACCGAATTCGGCATCATCGCCGACGAAGCCGCTTATGGGCGCGACATCGGCGAGGCGCTCAAGGAAATGGCCGAACGTCTGGATATGCAGGATTTGCGCTTTCTGTCGGTGGCGGTCACCATCCAGCAGCAGTCAGGCGGCAACCTGGCCGAGATCCTGGCCGGTCTGGCCAAGGTGATCCGCGCCCGCTTTCGCCTGTTCCGCCGTGTCAATGCGATCACCGCCGAGGCGAAATGGTCGGGCAAGTTCCTGTCCGGTTTCCCGCTGTTCTGCCTCTTGGTGATCACCGTCAACGATCCGAACTATTATGACGAGGTGCTGGACCATCCCTGGTTCATTCCCGCCTGTTTCGTCGTCGGCATCCTGCTGGCTGCCAACCTGCTGGTGATGCGCGTTCTCACTGACATCAAAGTGTAAGGAGGCCGAGATGCAATTTCTGACCGATATCAACGATCTGCTGACCGGTTCGCTGGGCGAGTTCGGACCGATCATCGCCGTTGGCCTGCTGGGGCTGTTCATGGTGCTGCTGACCATTCCCATGATGCTGAACCAGCGCGAGGATCCGCTGAAGAAACTCAAGCGCGACAACAACCCGGAAAGCGGCGGCAAGGCCAAGAAAGAGCGCCTGCGCCAGACCGGGCGCAACGAACAGCTGCAGAAATTCGCGACCTTCCTGGAGCCCAAGAACGAAGAGGAACTCTCGGCCATGCAGCTGACGCTGCGCCAGGCCGGATACCAGTCCAAGGACGCGGTGCGGTTCTTTCACTTTGCCCAGTTTGCGTTGGGCATTCTGGGTCTGATCGGCGGCGTCACCTATATCGGCATGCTGAGTTCCCAGGGCCAGGAACTGGACAACCAGCAGATGCTGATGTACGTGCTCGGCCCCGGCGGCGTCGGATACATGTTGCCGAAATACTGGGTGACCCGCCGTGTGGCCGCGCGCAAAGAGGCGATCGAGCGCGGTTTCCCGGACTCGCTGGACATGATGCTGGTCTGTGTCGAGGCCGGGCAGTCACTGGATCAATCCATTGTCCGGGTCTCGGCGGAATTGCGGGCCTCGTACCCCGAACTGGCCGAGGAATTCGAAGTCGTCGCCTACGAGATGAAAGCGGGCAAGGACAAGGCGGCCGTCCTGCGCGACATGGGCACCCGCTGCGGCGTGCAGGACGTTTCGTCCTTTGTCACGGTGCTGATCCAGTCAGCCACGTTCGGCACCTCGATCGCCGATGCCTTGCGCGTTTATGCCGGCGAAATGCGGGACAAGCGCGTGATGCGCGCCGAAGAGGCCGCAAACAAGTTGCCAACCAAAATGACCCTTGCCACTATGGGCCTCACGGTGCCGCCATTGCTGATCATCCTGGTGGGACCTTCGGTGCAGGGCATCTCGAATTTGGGCAACATGAGCAGGTAAATCCATGCCGCCATCGGGCGAGAGGCCGTCACCGGCTATTCGCAATCTGGGCTTGGCCATCGTCCTTTTCGGGGCGATGGCTGCCTGCAGTCCGCGTCCGATTTCGGACGCCCAGGTCGGCCCCTATGCCCCAGGTGTTGACCGCAGCAAGACGGCGGTCGACGGCATGGAAGTCGGCAACCGGCTGCTGGCCGCCGGGGAATACGAACTGGCGCTGGACGCCTTTACCCGCGCCGCACTGGATCGTGGCCTGACCGCCGAGGTCCTGACCGGCCTGGGTACCGCGAATCTGGGGCTGGGACGGTTGGGGCAATCCGAGAAACAGCTGCGCGATGCGGTGGCCGCCGCACCGGACTGGCCCGAAGCCTGGAATAACCTTGGGGTTGTATTGATCGAACAGGGAAAAATTCCCGAAGCGCAACAGATTTTCCGCAAGGCCTATGCACTGGACAATGGCGAAAGTGACTCAATCCGGGACAATCTGCGCTTAGCGCTCGCAAAAAACGAAATTTCTGCTATTAATACTGGACAAAACCAAGACTATAAATTGGTGCGGCGGAGCAGCAGCGACTATCTGATCCGCAAGACACCATGACAGAGGCAAAAGCAGTAAAGGACGCAAAAAATGCGCCACCTTCTTCTGATCCCTTCGGTCATCGCGGCGGGGCTGACCCTTTCGGCCTGTACCGAAAAGGCCGACGAAACGGTCGAACGGGCCTTTCAGGACGTCAATGTCGTCGATGAAAGCGATCTGAACGACGTGATGCTGACCGTGTCCGACCCGAACGAGGCGGTCGACTATTTCTCGCGCAGCTTGAAACAGAACCCGAACCGCATCGATTTGCAGCGCGGCCTGGCCCTGTCGCTGGTCCGCGCCAAGCGTAACACCGAAGGTGTCAGCGCCTGGAAAAAGGTGGTGTCGATGCCCGGGGCGACTTCGGACGACAAGATCGAACTGGCCGATGCCCAGATCCGCAACGGCGACTGGAAGGATGCGGAAAAGTCCCTGGACAGCGTGCCGCCCACCTACGAGACCTTCAAACGCTACCGGCTCGAGGCGATGGTGGCGGATGCCAACCGGGAATGGAAAAAATCCGACAGCTTTTACGAGACCGCCGTCGGCCTGACCACCAAACCCGCCGGGGTGATGAACAACTGGGGCTATTCCAAGCTGACCCGCGGCGACTATTCCGGTGCGGAACGGTTGTTCGGTCAGGCGATCCGTCAGGACCCGTCGCTGTTCACCGCCAAGAACAATCTGGTTCTGGCCCGTGGTGCGCAGCGCAACTATTCCCTGCCGGTGATTCCGATGGATCAGACCGAGCGGGCGGAATTGCTGCACACGATGGCGCTGACGGCGATCAAACAGGGCGATGTCAAGACCGGCGAAGGTCTGCTGCGCGAGGCGATCGACACCCATCCGCAGCATTTCGAAGAGGCGACGCGGTCCCTGCGCGCACTTGAAAGCACCTGACGGCAATGTCGGTTTCCGCATCGGCCGCCCTGTGGTTCCTGCCGTTCGTGATTCCGATCTGTTTCTATGTCGCCTTTACCGACCTGCGCGACATGCGCATCACCAACCAGTCTGTACTGCTGCTGGCGGCGGTGTTTCTGTTGGTCGGGCCATTTCTGCTGCCCCTGTCCACCTATGGCATGAGCCTCGTTCAGATGGGCGCGGTGCTGGTGATCGGCATCATCCTGAATGCCGCCGGCGCGGTCGGTGCCGGCGACGCGAAATTCGCCGCCGCCGCTGCGCCCTATATCGCGGTCGGTGATCTGCGGCTGCTGATCGCGATCTTTGCCGCCAACCTGCTGGCCGCCTTTCTGACCCACCGCCTGGCGAAATACACGCCGCTGCGCCGGATCGCACCGGGGTGGAAAAGCTGGGATGCGGGCCTGAAATTCCCGATGGGGCTGTCGCTGGGCGGCACCCTGGCGATCTATCTGATCCTGGGCGCCAATTTCGGGCGCTAAGGGGCGAGGATTCACCGAATCTAAAACTGTCTGCCGCACCCTGTCGGGCAACAGACCGATCAGTGACACATGCCCGCCCGCCGCGCCCCCGGGGATGCACCGGGCCCAGACGGACGCGACCCAACCACAGGCAGACCCCCGATGAACATGCAGAACGCCGCGGTGATTCAGCCGCCCGCCCCCCGCACCATGGCCGAGATGCAGCTGCCCATGGTGATGATGCGCGACATCCTGCTGAAAACCATATTCCGAAAGAACGCCGACACGGTGTCGGAAATCGCCCAGGCTGTGTGCCTGCCGATGCAGGTCACGCAGGAACTGGTGGACATCGCCCGCGATCAGCGCCTGCTTGAGGCCACCGGCACCCTGAACGCCAACAGCGGCAACGAAATGGGCTATCAGTTGACCGATGCCGGCAAGGCACGGGCGTTGGACGCCTTGGCGCAATCCGAGTATTTCGGTGCCATGCCGGTGCCGCTGGACGTTTACCGCGAACAGGTCAAACGCCAGTCCATACGCAACATCCAGGTCACGCGCGATCAACTGGTCCGGGCGATGGGGCATCTGGTTCTGCCGGACAGCCTGCTCGATCACCTGGGCCCCGCGGTCAGTGCCGGGCGCTCGATCCTGATGTACGGGCCCCCCGGCAACGGCAAGTCCTCGATCTCGAACGGCATCCGCGACGCGCTGGGCGACCGGGTCTATGTGCCGCGCGCCATCGAGTATTCCGGCCAGGTCATCACCGTTTACGACCCGATCGTGCATTGCGCCGTTGACGAGGTGCGCGACGATCCGACCACGCTGCGCCGCGTGAAACGGTTCGATACGCGCTATGTCTGTTGCGAACGCCCCACGGTGGTTACCGGCGGCGAACTGTCGCTGAAAATGCTGGACCTGGTCTATAACCCCACGGCGCGCACCTATCAGGCACCGCTTCAGCTGAAATCCACCGGCGGCATTTTCATCGTCGACGACCTGGGCCGGCAAGAAGAGCCGCCACAGGCGCTGATCAACCGCTGGATCGTGCCGCTGGAGGAAAACAAGGATATTCTGGGTCTGCAATCGGGGGAAAAATTCGAGGTGCCCTTCGACACGCTGGTGATCTTTTCCACCAACTTTCACCCGAACGAGATCTTTGACCAGGCCGCCCTGCGCCGGATCTTCTTCAAGATCAAGATCGACGGCCCCAGCCAGGAAAACTTTCTCAAGATCTTTGCCCTGGTGGCCCGGGCAAAGGGCATGCCGCTGGATGAACCGACCCTGCTGCATCTGCTCAGGGTCAAATATCCGACGATCGACAACATCTTTGCCAATTATCAGCCGGTCTTTCTGATCGATCAGATGATCGCGATCTGCGAATTCGAGGGCATTCCCTATCAGATGAGCCCGGACCTGATCGACCGGGCCTGGGCCAACATGTTCGTGCGGGACGAGAAAATCGTGAAGTGACCCGCCCTGCCGCGACCGGCAAGGCGCCAGCGGGTTTGGGGGCTGTCCCGGGGACGGGGCTGCGATAGACTGCAGGCATGCAACTGCCACGCCGTTTTCACGACTGGTTTTCCGCCCGGGGCTGGTCGGTTCATCCGCATCAGCTGGACATGCTGGCATGTGCCGATGCGCCGGCCGTCCTGTTGATCGCCCCCACTGGCGGCGGCAAGACCATGGCCGGGTTTCTGCCGACCCTGGTCGATCTGGCGGACCATCCCCATGACGGGCTACACACGCTGTATATCAGCCCGCTCAAGGCGCTGGCCGCCGACATCCGGCGCAATCTGCAGACACCGGTGGACGAGATCGGCCTGCCGGTCCGCATCGAAGACCGCACAGGCGATACTTCGGCCACGCGCAAGAAACGCCAGCGCGCCGATCCGCCGCATATCCTGTTGACCACACCCGAAAGCCTGGCGTTGCTGGTGTCCTATCCTGACGCGCCGCGTATTTTCGCCGGGCTGAAACGGGTGGTGGTCGATGAAATCCACGCCCTGGCCGAAAGCAAACGCGGTGACCAGCTGATGCTGGCGCTGGCCCGGTTGCAGATCCTGTGTCCCGGGCTGCGTCGCATCGGGCTGTCGGCGACGGTCGAGGATCCAGCGGCCATCGGGCGCCTGTTGGCCCGCCATCCCGATCCCTGCCAGATTCTGCTGGCCGATCCCGGCCCGGTGCCCGATATCCGCATGCTGGAAACCGACGCCGCGCCGCCCTGGTCCGGCGGCGGCGGCGCCTATGCAATCCCGGCGGTCATGGCTCAAATCCACGCGCACCGGACCACGTTGATCTTTCACAACACCCGCGCACAGGCCGAAATCTTCTTTCACAACCTCTGGCTGGCGAATCTCGAGGATCTGCCCATCGGCATCCATCACGGCAGTCTTGACCGACACCAGCGCGAACGGGTCGAGGCGGCGATGGTGCGGGGCGATCTGCGCGCCATCGTCTGCACCGGCAGCCTGGATCTGGGCATCGACTGGGGCGATGTGGATCTGGTGATCCAGATCGGCGCGCCAAAGAACGTCAAGCGGCTGGTCCAGCGGATCGGCCGTGCCAACCACCGCTACAACGCGCCGTCCAAGGCGCTGCTGGTGCCGGCCAACCGTTTCGAAGTGGTGGAATGCCAGGCGGCCCTGCAGGCGGTGCGTGCCGGTGATCTGGACGGCGCGCCGCGCGGCCGCGGCCCCTTGGATGTTCTGTGCCAGCATATTCTGATCACCGCCTGTGCTGGCCCCTTTCAGGCCGATGATCTGTTTGCCGAGGTCAAAGGTGCAGGTCCCTATGCCGATCTTGCGCGCACGGATTTCGATCGCTGCCTGGAATTCGCCGCCACCGGGGGCTATGCCCTGCGGGCCTATGACCGCTGGCAACGGTTGCTGCAGCGCGCCGACGGGCACTGGCAGCTGCGCGATCCGCGCGCGGCCCAGCGCATCCGGATGAATATCGGAACCATCCAGGACAGCGACACGCTGAAGGTCCGGTTGAAACGCAGCCGGGGCGGCAAACCGCTGGGCGAGGTCGAAGAGGGGTTTGCCGCCAGCCTCTCTGACGGTGACACCTTTTTGATCGGTGGCCAGATCGTACGGTACGAAGGGCTGCGCGAGATGACCGTCGAGGTCAGCCGGAACGCGGACAAAAAGCCCAGGATCGCCACGTTCAGCGGCACCAAATTCGCCACATCGACCCAGCTGAGCGCCCGTATGCTGGATATTCTGGCCCAACCGGGCTGGCCCGAACTGCCCGGGCACACCGCCGACTGGCTGGCACTGCAACGTCAGGTCAGCCGCCTGCCCCGGCGCGGCCGGCTGCTGATCGAGAGCTTTCCTCATGACGGACACCAGCACGCCTGCATCTACGGGTTTGCCGGGCGCAACGCGCAACAGACGCTGGGTCTGTTGCTGACCAAACGGATGGAAGAGACCGGCCTGCATCCGCTGGGATTTGTCGCCACCGATTATGCGACGCTGATCTGGGGGCTCGAGCCGCTGCTGGATCCGACACCGTTGTTCGATCTCGCGTCTCTGCGGGCCGGACTGGATACCTGGCTGGCCGGCAACGCGGTGATGAAACGCACCTTTCGCGCCAGCGCCACCATCGCCGGGTTGATCGAACGAAACACGATGGACGCGCGCAAGAGCGGACGTCAGGCGACGTTTTCATCGGACATCCTGTATGACACCCTGCTGAAATACGACCCCGACCACCTGCTGTTGCAGATCACCCGCACCGAGGCGCTGCGCGGGCTGGTCGATTTCGACCGCATCCGGGAGCTGATCGAACGCGTCGGCGACCGGTTCGATCTGCTGCGACTGCCGCGTATCACTCCGCTGGCGGCGCCGTTGCTTCTGGAAGTCGGCAAGGTGCCGATCAAGGGGGCGGCAGAAGAGCGCCTGCTGGCCGACGAGACGCGGCGGCTGATGGTTCGTGCCGGCTTGCAACCCGCCCCCACGCCATGAGCGCGGCGGACCGGATTTCAGGGCTTGCCAAACACGCGCCCATCGGCAAGGAACGGATCATGAACGGGTTGCCGCTTTCTCTGGCCGGAGCCGATCTGGTAGCGTTGTCGTCGGGCGCGTTGTGGTGGCCCGCACGGCATCTGTTCTGCGTGTCCGATCTGCATCTGGGGAAATCGCAGCGGATGGCACGGCGCGGCAGCGGCCCGGTGCCACCCTATGATACAGCCGACACGCTTGCGCGACTGGCGGCCGAACTGCAGCAGTGCGCCGCCCGCACGGTTGTCTGCCTGGGCGACAGCTTTGACGATCCGCAGGCGGCCCGGGCGCTGCCGGAAACCGCGCGTCTGTGCATCGCCGGTTTGCAAGCGGGGCGGCGCTGGATCTGGATCGAGGGCAACCACGATCCCGGCCCACTGAATCTGGGCGGCAGCCACCTGACGGCGCTGACCGTCGGCCCCCTGTCGTTTCGCCATATTGCCGATCCCGGCGAAACCGCCGAGATATCGGGACATTACCATCCAAAGGCAATGCTGCGCAGCCACGGCCGGTCGATGGCCCGGCCGGCATTTCTGGCTGACCGCGACCGGATCATCCTGCCGGCCTTTGGCACCTATACCGGTGGTTTGCGCAGCGACGCACCGGTTCTGGACCGGCTGATGCGCCCGGACGCGCTGGCCTATCTGACCGGCACGACCGTGCATGCGATCCCGATGCCGCGCCAGCGGCCGGGGCGCGGCTCATGCTGACCCGTCCAAGGCCGCTTGCAGGCTCAGATCAGGCCCGCTTCCTCCAGGGCTGGGCGGTACTTGCGGCTGACCGGCACCCGGTCGCCATTGACCAGCCGCACGAAAATCTTGCCTTTTTCCCGTTCGGACCCCTCGATTGCGTCCTGCACCACCCAATGCGAGCGATGAGTGCAATGGCCGATCACCGTGTCCATTTCGTCGATGGCATCGGCAAACCGCAACCGGATCGTCTCAATCCCAGCGGCCGCAACCACATCGACGAAATGGTCGCGCACCGTCAGGCGCAGGATCGGCCCTTCAAAGTCCGGCGACAAGCGGCGGGTCAGGCGCGGCGGTGCGGGCACGTCCTGCGTGATCGGCTGGGTGCCGAAATAGCCGACGGTTTCGAATCCGGGCAGGATGCGGCGGCAGACGCAGATCGCAGCGGTGATGGTCGCAACGTAATAGAACAGCTTGTACAGGCTTGGACCCGAGCCAGCGGCACGATGAAGTAAGAAGTGACTGAGCCCCCACAGGACCGGCGTGAACAACGGAACCATCAGCGCGGTCATCAGCAGGTCGGTCAGAATCGGGCGATGTGCCGGCACCAGGTGGCGCGCCACCGCGTGACAGCCATGCCCGATGATCACCGAGATGCCAACGACCGCGGTCCAGTACAGCAGGCGCAACCAGAACGGCGTGGTTTCATAGGTGCCGAACGGACCTGCCGCAGCGGCGACAATCGAGGTCAGGGCCAGAATTGTCAGTGTGCGCCAAGTGAAAAGCGGCCGATAGCTTCGTGCGATGGCTTTGATCATCCAGAATACGACTTCAGTTTCACTTTGGCACCCCAATTGCCTTAACCTGCAAACAACCAGGGAACCGTCACCAGGCCGGTTCCGCATCACCGCATCGGGCGGGGCAGAATAACGCGCAGAATATAGGGAACTCTATGGACGAACACAACGTACAGGCGATGCATCGCCGGATACAGGCGAGTTTTGACCGGCAGGGCATGATGACGACTCTGCAGGCGCAACTGCAGTCGGTGTCGCGCGGCCAGGTGGTGATTTCGGCACCGATGCTTTCCGCTACCAGCCAGCAACACGGCGCCGCGCATGCGGCGCTGACCTTTGCCCTCGGCGATTCCGCGGCAGGCTATTCTGCCTTGACGCTGATGCCCGAGGAAAGCGAGGTAATGACCGCCGAAATCAAGATCAACCTGTTGGCGCCAGCCACGGGTGAACGGCTGCGGGCCACCGGCCGGGTGATCAAACCCGGCCGCCGCCTGATGGTCGTGTCGGCCGAGGTGCACGCCATCGACGCCGGCACCGAGACGCTGGTGGCGGTGTTGATGGGCACGATGGTGCCGGTCTCGCCCTAGAGCGTGATGACGTCAGTC
>NZ_JBHUQE010000011.1:0-113343 GCF_042687825.1 Sedimentitalea sediminis
GTCCTTCCACGGATTGGACGCGCCACCGCTGCCATTCTCGGTGTTGAGAAGGTGCAGGGCGGTGTCTTCGAGCGCCGGCGGCACAACCAGGGTCGGCGGCATAGCTGGACGCGTCCAGCACCGCCTTGCTGCCAAAGCCCGGTTGCCACAGGCCGAACCCGGCATTCACCCGTGCCCGGACGCCATAAACAAACTCGTCATTCATGAAGACATGCGCATCGCTTGCCGAAGACAGGGACTGGAACCCGCAGCTGTCGCGTTCCCGCCAGATCAGCGGCCGAACCGCACGCGACGTGTCCAGCAGATACCAGGCATCGCCGGCACCGGCCTGAAAGTTGCTGACGGTGATCTCGGCACCTTCGCTGTCCGTTTGCGGATGATCCGCGTCAAAGAAGGTCTGGCCGTCATGACAGGCGGTGGTGAAGCCCGACGCCAACAGGCCAAAGAGCAGCTCTTCGGGATGGTTGCGCGTCAGGTGCCCCATTTCCGGGAAGGCCGGTCCACAGACCCCCGGCTTGTCGTCGCTGATATCGTCGCGCTGCACCGCCACGGTGCTTTCGAACTTGCGGTTGGGGATCGTGAAACCGTGCGCCTTCAGACTGTGCACGTGGCGCGGCCCGATCCATTCCCGTAGCTGCGGGAATGGCCCCCTCCAGGCATAGGTTTCGTCCCGGCCCGAGCCGGGCACCGTCATCGCGACCCGTTCACGGTGCGTCGGTGCCGCCAGATAGGCGTCGGAGTATCGGGCCTGGACTCCTTTGAAGACCAGATCAGGGGATTGTTCGCTGATGAGCATCGGCGCTTTTCCTGTCAAACTGTTCACGGACAAAGTAGGAAAAGCGCCGGATGCAATTACACCCACAAGCGGTTGCGGAGCAACTGGCGGTATTGGCGAGGGTGCTGACCGGACGCGCACCATACGCCCGAGACGGATCGTGGCAAAAGCCACAGGGGTCCATGCCCAGTCAGCGTTGCGCGGAGCTGGACTCGAACCAGCATCAACTGTGCCTTTCGGCAGAGCAACCTTACCCATCGGAATACACCGCGCATCGCAGGGTATCATGGGCCGGGCTGAAAGAAAAATTTGCCGCCCTCCGGCACGGTTTCGCGAATTGCCAAGCCGCCCCCGAATTCTTAAAGGGCTTTTAGCCAAATTTTAACGGTACCAGCGATTTTGACGGGGTTGACCCTGCCCAAGGATACCAACGGCGCTCAGCGGGCCGCACAGCGGGTCACGCGAAAAAGGGCGGCGCATCCCTGCACCGCCCCTTTGCCTTGTCCTGGTCCCGATGATCAGGCCGCGCGGGCCTTCATGGATTTCAGCGCCGGGATGACCTTGGGCGCGGCCTCCTTGCGCAGAAACCGCAGGCTGGAAATTTTCCAGCTCCGTTCCAGCCATTTGTTCAGCGCATCCTCGCCGGCATTCCCGCGCGTGTATTCCGGCCAGAGGGCGCGGATCAGCTCGATCTGGCCGATACTGGCCATGCCGGGCCGCATCCCATAGCTGCGGCCCTTCGGCGTGGCCGGTTCAAAGCCCAGGTATTCGAAAAACCCCATCAGCGCCGCGAACCCGTCCGCGCCCAGCTCGGTCAGGCTGGCCACCCCGCCGATCTGCACCAGGGCGGCGCGATACTGTTCCTCGGTCAGCGGCAGTTTCGACTTGGCGACATAGACCAGCTTCATCTGATTGCGTGTGATCGTCATGCCTTCGGTCCCTTCATGTCCATCCCATCCTCGATTTGATCGAGTATCGTCCGCATGAACATGACCGCATCTTCGGCCTGCCCGTCGGCGAGGTTTTCCAGGGCCATTGAAGCGAGGAAGGCGGCGGATATGGCCTCTCGCTTGTCCAGGCGATCAACGGAAAAGGCTTCCATCAACTGGGCCGCGTGATACAGGGCCTGCTGCATTTCCTCGATCCGGTCCCGCTGATCGGTGCAGGCGATCCGGCCATGCGTTCCCATGCGCATTGCATCTCCTCCCGCTTCATCAACTCGGAAAGACGGTCTGACATCCTGTCCGCCGCTTCGTGGCTGCACAAGGAAACAGAGAGCAGTTCCAGCACGCAGGACAGGTCACTCGTAACCACCTCCTCTGCCGCGCGGGCCAGATACCGGACCGCCCCGCCCCCCGGCGTCAGCACCAGGGACGCGTCCACCGCCTGTTCGTGCAGCTCTGCCAGATCATCCCGCGATACCAGGATCAATGCAGCCTCCCTTTCTGTCCTTCGGGATCGGAAATCGTGGCAGCCTCCGAGAGCGGCCGCAGAGCAATGCGAACCATTTCCGCACGCCCGGCGTCGTTCCTTAAACCTTTCACAAGTTCGGCCAATTCCCGGCCATCATCGGGCTTTGCCTGGGCCTTCGAAAGCAGCTTCTCGATCTCCAGGGCGTCGTTGTATGCGACGGTCGGAAATTCTCCCGCCCGTGCGAACCATTCCCGCGTGGTCTCGATGTCCGGCGCCTTCATGGTGACAGTCACATTCACGTCACGATCATCCGATTCAAACACCGCCTATCATGCTGATTGCGTCCT
Source organism: Sedimentitalea sediminis (assembly GCF_042687825.1). Lineage (NCBI taxonomy): Bacteria > Pseudomonadati > Pseudomonadota > Alphaproteobacteria > Rhodobacterales > Paracoccaceae > Sedimentitalea > Sedimentitalea sediminis. Next base: position 2,536 of record NZ_JBHUQE010000011.1, read on the forward strand.
GAATGTCGGCCGCTGATGGCTTCGTGTCCCTGGCAAGTTCTTCGGCTTCGCGGTAAACCTTTGCCATCGACCGGATGTTGCCCTGATCGCATCCGAATTTCGCCAGGACCTTGGCGCCTTTGTCTTTCAGGCGTTCGCCGATTTGCGTCATGCAATAGGTCTTGCCGATACCTACGGCACCGCGCGCAATGCCCGGACCGGCGGTTCCTGCTATGCGCCTGATCATCCAGCATGTCGGCTGTAGACCGATGTTTCTATCGTTGGCAATGTTTCCGTCCTGCTGCTGTTCTCCTGTCAGCAACGGGTGGCATTCTGAAAGGTCGGCGGTCCTAAGCGCCGGCCTTTCGTTCTTTCTGGGCGGCCAGCTGCCGGTCCCAAAGATCCTTTACGATGGCTGCACGGTCCGGGTCGGTGGTCCGACCGGCTTTCAACGGGTCTGAAAACTGCGGCTGCGCCACGTTGGCGGGAGGCGGATCGTCCAGGCCAGCCAGCGGTAAACCTTCATTCAGATCGGCGTGGAACCCGGTCAGATCCATGTCATGCGCGGCGCCGATTTCACGTGTCATCTTTCGAAGCCGTGCCCTTTCCGCCTGAGACCCGGCGCCGGACCATTTGGCCGCTCTAAGCCGGTATCTGTTCGTGGCAGATCAATTCGGCCTCGGCGGGCTCCAACGCAACCGACATGAGCGCGCAATAGGCGCCACCCGCTTGCGTGCGATGATATTTACAGGTCTTGCACAGGCCAAAACTGCGCCCGTCGTTCCGATCCAGACATCCTTTCAGAAGCCCGAACAGGCTGCTTTCGAGCCTGCCGCGCTCTTGTGGGTCCAGGGCCGCGATCGCACCCTGCAGCACGCCGGCCCGCGCGGCAATCGCGGTGCCGGACGCCGTCAGATGATACGAGATCGAACGCCGGTCGATCTCGGATCGCAGTTCCCGGATATGCCCCTTACGCTCCAGTGCCTTGAGCGTTTGCGACATGGTTCCCCGGGTCGTGCCGAAATAGTCGGCCACTTGCGACGGGGCACGGGAAAACCGGTTCGCGCGCGACAGATAGTCCAGCGCCGCCAACTGCGTGGGATTCAGATCGTCGATCCGGGTCTGGGCGGCATCCAGGCGGGCAAGGCGGTTGATCAGGGCGCGTATTCGGACGGTCTGGGACATGGTCAACTTATAGCGAGTCGAAATTATTATTGCAATAATAGCGAGTCGCTACTAAAAGTCGGTCACCGAAACTCAAAAACGGAGACCGACATGTTCAGATTTCTTGCATCCTGCACCGCGGCCGCTTTGGCCGCCTCGACCGCCTTGGCCGGCGGCTCCCATGCCATTCATCAGGAAGGCGCGGTGCATTCGAAACCCGATACCGCGCAAATTGCGGCCTTTGACATACTGGCCGCTCATGCCCACCGTGACGGGCGTCTGGTGAAATTTCACATGACGACGAACGGGTCGGCGGGAACGGTCTCGCCGGACCCGGTCGGTGCCCTGGGCGGCGCGCCTGTGCTGTCCTATGTCTGGCCGGTCTCGCTGGACCCGTCCGTGGTCGGGTTTCAGGGGGGCACCGGCATACTTGCCCTGGCCGCGACCAGCCATCCCGATTTTGACGACACGCCGTTGTTCGATGAAAACAGGGACGGCGATCCGGCCAACGATGGCGGGGACTGGCACAGCCACTGGGTCGTGCTGACACCGACCGAGGCCTGTGGCGCTGGCGCGCTGGGCGTGCGCGATATCCCCTCCGGCGAGACCCCGGCCATGCCGGCCACCTGGCCAGGCCTGCCGATCTATATCGACAGTCCGGGTTATACACCGCTGTTTGACGGTCCCGAGATCGCGGTCACGGTGCCGCTTGTCCAGCCTGAAACCGGAATGGACGCCGCCTATGACGGGGTGACCGCGGCCCTCAGGGTCAACGCCGATATCCATGCACCCCTGCTCTGCGTGACCGATGTGTTTGACATCGCATCGGGAGATCTGTCGCTGCCGGGCCGGATCGACTGAAGCCCGCGATGCATCCTTGGGTGGCCCGAACGCCGGGCCGCCTGGGCATGGTCGAACCGGAAAAAACCGCCCCTTGTGGCCCGGTCTGCCCGATCGTGGTCTGAATTCGGTGTAAGCGTGGGCTTATCTGCGCATGCATAAGCCGCCCGGCAATGGCGGGCGCCTTCCGCAAGGCCCAAGTCCGTGGGCAGCGACAACAGGCGTTGCCGCTGGTGTCACAACAACGAAAGCCGAGGATAACATGCGTAAGATCGCCCTGATGACCCTGATCGCCCTGGCCGCGCCCGTGCTTGCAGAAGAACTGAGCAAGGACACGGTGCTGGGAACCACGATGGACGAGGTCAAGACCAGCCTGACCGAGATGGGCTATGAGGTTCGCAAGATCGAGACGGAAGACGGCAAGCTTGAAGTCTATTTTGTCAAGGAAAACAAGATCGGCAAAGCCTATGTGAACCGCACCACTGGCCAGATCACCAAGCTGGAAATCAAGTGAGCCGGACATGTCCCTTCCTTCAGATCACCACGGCGGGCACGCAAGCGCCCGCGACATCACCGTATGGGATCCGCTGGTGCGGCTGATCCATTGGTCGCTGGCGCTGGCCATTCTGCTGAATGCAACCGTCGTTGACGAGGAAAGCCAGCTGCACGAATGGATCGGCTTTGTAGCCCTCGGGCTGGTGGGGCTGCGTCTGGTGTGGGCGCTGATCGGACCAGCCCACGCCCGGTTTTCGGCCTTTCCGCCCAGCTCCGCGCGGGCGATCCGCCATGTCGGCGCGGTTTTGCGCGGTGACCGCACCGTTCATTTGTCGCACAACCCGTTGGGCGCATTGATGGTCTATAATCTCTGGCTGACGGTCATCGCTCTTGGCGTCACCGGGTATTTGATGACCACGGTCCGGTTTTTCGGCAACGACTGGCTCGAAGAGCTGCACGAACTGGCCTATGGCTGGCTGGTCCTCTCGGTGGCCCTGCATGTCGCGGGCGTGATGCTCGATGCCCGGCGCTCTGGTGTCAATCTGCTGCGTGCCATGATATCTGGACGCAAGCGCATCCCGACCGGAGCCAGGGTGGAATGAAACGACCGAAATGGCCTGCACCAGCCAAGGAAAGACGCGCCACGACGCTGGCCGGCGTGATCATATTGCAGGCTCTTTGCGCGATCTTCTTCATAGGCGACGTGATCACCGATTTCCGGGGCCGGGGTCACGCCGAGGGCCTGCATATTGCGCTCGAGGCTGTGGCGGCGCTGGCCCTGATCGGCGGTGTCCTGTTCCTGATGATCGAACTGCGCCGGTTGCTGACCCGAATGGGCGACATGGATACCGGGCTGATGGTCGCGCGCGGGCAAATGGCCGAAGTGATGGATGATTTCTTCGATGACTGGCATTTGACCCGGGCCGAGCGTGACGTCGCCGTCATGATCCTCAAGGGGCTGGACAACGAGGCGATCGCCCGCGTGCGCCACACCGCGCCGGGCACCGTGCGGGCCCAGACCGCCAGCATCTATGCCAAATCCGACTGCCATGGCCGCGCGCAATTCGTCAGCCTGTTCATGGAGGAACTGATGTCGGGTGCGCTGGGCTCCGGGGCGTCTGACGGGGTGCCGCGTGGCCTGGCTGACACGGCTCCGGCAGACCGGCCGCAGTAAGGCTTTGAATTGCCCGGTCGTCCAGCGACTGCCGGCAAGATGCGACTGGCGGCCGGATTGACCCGTTGCCGTCGCCGATGCAGGTGTCATTGCAGACCAGTGCAGGCGCGGTTGCGTTGCGCCAGGCAGGTCAGGTCAGGGCAGGGCGGCGCGCAGGGCCGTCATCGCCTCACCCGGCGTGTCGGCCCAGGTGAGCATCTCGGCCAGCGAGGCATCGGCAAAGCCCTGTTCGATCACATGCGCGATCAGCGCGCGCAATGGAGTCCAGTAGCCGCCGCTGTTCAGCACCAGGATCGGCTTGTCATGCAGGCCCAGCTGCCGCCAGGTCAGCGCCTCGAACAGTTCGTCCAGTGACCCGGCTCCGCCGGGCAGGACCACCACGGCATCGGCATTCATGATCATGACCTTCTTGCGCTCGTGCATGGTTTCCGTGACCACATAGCGGGTCAGGTCCGTCTTGCCGACTTCGCGGTCCACCAGATGCTGCGGAATCACGCCAAAAGTGTCGCCCCCGGCACCTTGCGCGGCGCGCGCGGTTTCGCCCATCAACCCGACATCGCCGGCGCCATAGACCAGCCGCCAGCCCTGCCGGGCAATCTCCCATCCCAACGCGCGGGCGTCCTCGGCATAGACAGGCTTTGTCCCGGTGCGCGACCCGCAATAGACGCAGATGGATGTGACGGTCATGGGCGGTCCTTTCTGCTGGAACTGGCGGGGCTTGGGGGCGGAAGCCGGACGCTTGCTTTGACCCGTGATAGCGGCATTGCTAGGCTGGCTCAACCGTGCGGGCGGGCAGATCGATGCCGACCCGCACCCGGAGGTGGCGATGGACACACGGCGCGACAACGACGGCGGCAGCCCGCTGGCCTGGGGGCTGGGCGCTTTGGGCGTGATGGCGGTGGCCGGCCTGGCGCTGTGGGTCTCGGGCGTTCTGACGCAGGTGCCACACCCGTCCCCGACGAATCCGTCCGCGTCAAACCGTCCGCCGGAGTCCGCGCAGCTGGACGCCGCCGCTGGCGAAGCGCGTCCCCGATCGGATGCGACTGCGGCGAACCAGGTGCTGCCGGCGCCGACATTTGACGTTGTGCGCGTCGCGCCGGATGGCGGCACCGTCATCGCCGGCACGGCACCGGCAGGCAGCCATGTCCGTATCCTGTTGGACGGGGTCACCGTGCAAACCGAACAGGTTGATACCGATGGCAGCTTTGCCGTTTTGCTGAGCCTGCCGCCCGCTGCCGCGCCGCGCGTTCTGAGCCTGGTGGCGCGGATCGACGGGCGCGACATCGCGTCGGACGACCAGATCATCCTGACCCCGGCGCTGCCCGCCCAGCAACTGCTGGCCGACCCGACACCGGATCCGGGCCCTGTCGCGGGGGTCGACGCGGTCGCAAAGACCGAACCGCGCGCCGCCACCGGGCCATCGCCGGTGCCGACCGGGGCGCCCGAAGCCGTTGCGTCATCTGTCGTCGATGCCGGTTCGACACCGCCGATTCAGACCGAGGCGGCGCAACCGGCTGCGCGTGTGGCGGTGCTGCGGACCGGTGTGGATGGGGTCGAGCTGATGCCGCCGGTGCCGCCGAAACCGCCTGCCGGCCCGGAACGGATCGCGCTGGGCACGATCAGCTATTCCGACACCGGCGCGGTATTGCTGCAGGGCAGCGCGCGGGGCGGTTCGGTGGTGCGCATCTATCTGGACAACGCGCCCCTGATCGACCTGGATACCGGCAGTGACGGGCGCTGGCGCGGGCAGCTGACGGATATCGAACCCGGTGTCTACAAGCTGCGGCTGGACGAACTGGACCCGGCAGGGCGGGTGCTGAGCCGCATCGAAACGCCGTTCCAGCGGGCCGCACCCGAATCGCTCCGTCCGCCGGTCGCCGACACGGCGGGGGCAGAGGCGCTGGTGCGTGCCGTGACGGTGCAGGCCGGTGATACGCTGTGGGCAATCTCGCGGGCGCGCTATGGCGAAGGCCTGCTGTATGTGCGTGTGTTTCAAGCCAACCGCGACAGCATCCGCGACCCGGACCTGATCTATCCCGGTCAGGTCTTTACGATCCCGCAATGAGACCCCGCCACTGGTCAAGACGGTACGCCGGGCCTATGTGTCAGTTTCAAAACCGGGAAATCACATGCCACCAGCCGATACCGCCGACCCCGGCGATCACCGCCGTTCGGGCCTGCGCACCATGCGCCGGGTCGCACCCTATCTGTGGCCCAAGGATCAGCCCTGGGTAAAGCGCCGGGTCGTGATCGCCATGACCATGCTGATGCTGGCCAAGCTGATCGCTGTCTATACGCCGATCCTGTACAAGGGCGCGGTGGACGGGCTGGCGGATCAGGGCGTGCCAATGCTGGCGCTGGGCGCGGTTGGTCTGACCGTTGCCTATGGCATGGCACGGCTGATGACTGTCGGGTTTCAGCAGTTGCGCGACGCGGTTTTTGCCCCGGTGGCGCAGCGGGCGCTGCGGCAACTGGCGCTGGAAACCTTTCAGCACATCCACCGTTTGTCGATGCGCTATCACATCACCCGCAAGACCGGCGGCCTCAGCCGCATCATCGAACGCGGCGTCAAGGGCGTCGAGTTTCTGCTGCGTTTCATGCTGTTCTCGATCGGCCCGCTGATCCTGGAACTGGCGCTGGTGGGGATCATCCTGACGGTGCTGTTTGACGTCTGGTATCTGGTGATCGTCGCGATCACCATCGCGCTCTATGTCGGGTTCACCTTTCGGGTGACCGAATGGCGGGTGCAGCTGCGCCGCGAGATGAACAACCAGGACACCGATGCCAATCAAAAGGCCATCGACAGCCTGCTGAACTATGAAACCGTGAAATATTTCGGCGCCGAGGCCCGCGAGGCCGCGCGCTATGACCGGGCCATGCAGGGCTATGAGGCGGCCGCCCTGAAAACCGCCTATTCGCTGGGGTTTCTGAATTTCGGCCAGTCGCTGCTGATCACCGGCGGCCTGATCGGGGTGATGGTTCTGGCCGCGTTCGGCGTGCAGTCGGGCGCACTGACGGTGGGCGATTTCGTGATGGTCAACGCCTATATGATCCAGATCACCGTGCCGCTGAACTTTCTCGGTACGGTCTATCGCGAGATCCGCCAGTCGCTGGTCGACATGGGCGAGATGTTCGACCTGCTGGAACAGCCCGCCGAGGTGACCGACAAGCCCGGAGCGCCCGATCTTCGGGTCAATGGCGGTACCATCTCGATGCGGGATCTGCGCTTTGGCTATGACGCCAAACGCGAGATTCTCAAGGGGGTGAACCTGACGGTCGAGGCCGGCAAGTCGGTCGCCATTGTCGGGGCGACCGGATCGGGCAAATCCACCATCGGGCGGTTGCTGTTCCGGTTCTACGACGTGACCGGGGGGGCGATGCTGATCGACGGCCAAGATCTGCGCGATGTCACCCAGGACAGCCTGCATGCCGCCATCGGCGTGGTGCCGCAGGACACGGTGCTGTTCAACGACACGATCCGCTACAACATCGCCTATGGCCGCGACGGTGCGACCCAGGACCAGATCGAGCAGGCGGCGCGCGACGCCCAGATCCATGATTTCATCGCCAGCTTGCCGGACGGCTATGACACCACCGTGGGCGAACGCGGGCTGAAACTGTCGGGCGGCGAGAAACAGCGGGTCGGCATTGCCAGGACCCTGCTCAAGGATCCGCCCATCCTGTTGCTGGACGAGGCCACCAGCGCGCTGGACAGCGACACCGAACGGGAAATCCAGGACGCGCTGGCCCGGGCCGGCGAGGGGCGGACGGTGATCACCATCGCCCACCGTCTGTCGACCATCTCGGATGCGGATCAGATCGTTGTCTTGCACGAAGGCGTCATCGTCGAGCAGGGTACCCACGAGGCGTTGCTGGCGCAGAACGGGCGCTATGCCAACCTGTGGAACCGCCAGCAATCCGAGGATCAGGCGGCCTGAGCCGGGGGGCGGACTGCGCGTGAGAACAGGCGGGACAACTTATTGCCGAGAAAGTAAAGCGCAGCTGACTTGAATCAAAGCGCCTGTGATCGAGCCGGCGCCATATGGATTTTTTCTCTAAACACATTTTCGGAGGACCTTATGGCCAAACACCTATTCTTTGTGCTCGTTTTCACGTTGACCACGATCTCAGCCACCATTTCGGTATCGCAGTTGGCGGCACAACCAAGAGCAACTGGCGACGAAAAAGTCGTGACCGAATTTTTTCATGGCGGTGGGTGCCGAAAATCGTCGCCACCGGGAAAATGCTGCCATGCGGGGTCTAAGCCCCTGCATTGCCACTAAGTCGAATCAGATAGCCCAGACGCCGGGGACGGACGAATTCGCGCAGACGCATGGTGTCTGTTGCGGGAACGGCTGTTGCGAGGCACCCCGGGTCTGGGAACCCGGGGTGGCCGAATTGCTCAACACAGCGTTTTGAGTACCGTTCGCATGCCGACCGGCAGGAAAGAACCGGTTGGAAAAAATTCGGTGAACGTTCGAGGATCGGATTTCTTGTCGCTGGTATCCGATCAAAGCCGGGTCATGCGGTGTGGGTCTGCTCTATTCCGCAGCTTTCAGAGGATTTTCCCTCGCTGGTGCGATGTGATCCTCGGTCTGGTTCGGTTCTTCCGCCTCCGCTTCCGCTTCCGGGGCCGGTCCCGGCTCTTCGTCCCAGATGATTTCTGTCACCCGGACCTTTTTCGCGGCCTGTTCCAGACGCATGTCGCGCGCGGTCCGGCTGTCGTGGCCGCCCGTGGCAATCGCGATCAGATGACCGATCCAGCTGGCATAGGTCGCGAACCAGACCCGCAGGGCCAGAAAGGAGGGGGTGACGATCAGTGTCAGAACCGTGGCGATGCCCAGGCCGAACACCACCGCCGTAGCCAGCTGTTTCCACCACAGCGAGGTCGGGCTGTCGATGGAATAGCCGCCATTGATGAAATCCAGGCTCAGCCCGAACATCATCGGCGCCAGACCTGCCATGGTGGTGATCGTGGTCAGTAGCACCGGGCGGATGCGTGCCTCGGCGGTGCGGATGATCGCCTCGATCTGCGGCATGTAGCGGCTGAATTCCTGATAGGTGTCGATCAGCACGATGTTGTTGTTCACCACGATCCCGGCCAGCGCGACGATTCCGGTGCCGGTCATGATGATCGAGAACGGCTGTTGCATCACCATCATCCCGATCAGCACGCCGGTGGTGGACAGGACCACCGCCAGCAGCACCAGGGCCGAATTGTAGAAACTGTTGAATTGCGCCAGCAGGATGATGAACATCAGCCCCAGCGCGCCCAGAAAGGCCTTTTGCAGGAAGGCGCCGGATTCGGCCTGTTCCTCCTGGTCGCCGGTCCATTCCCAGTCGATGCTGGCGGGCAGGGGGCTGGTGTCCAGCCATTCGGTCAGCACCGCGATGCGCTCGTTGGCATTGATCGGGGCAAAACGCGCGTCGTCGCTGTCCAGCGCCCGGCGCAGATCGTCGACGGTCACACCGTCGCTCAGGGCGACGATTTCGAATATCTCGCCCTGGCCGTTGTCCACGGTTGCGCCGGCTGCGGTGGCGTCCGCCGGCAGCGCGCGCACCACGCCCAGACGGCGGTCGCCGCCGGTCTCGGCGTCCTCGGCCACGATCTTGGACAGGCCGACAGAGACGTCGGCCTTGACGTCGTAATAGCGCTGCTGATCGACCCGGTTGATCTGTTCCAGCTTCTTTACGGGCTTGCGGCTGATGAAGTTGCTCAGCGGGATCAGCCCGTCGGCGGTGCGCACCTTCATCGAATCCAGAGTGCTCAGCACCCGGTCATTCTCGGGCAGGCGGACGCGGATCTCGATTTCCTCGTCGCTTGTATCGACCCGCATGGTGTCGAGCAGGATGCCCCGCGTCACCAGCTGGACCATGCCGCCCACCGTGGCCACGTCAGCGCCATAGCGGCCGGCCTGTTCGACATCGACATCGATCTGCCAGTCGATGCCGGGCAGGGGCAGGGTGTCCTCGATCTTGATCAGGCCGGGCGTGTTCTCAAAGACCGCCCGGGCCAGGTTGGCAGCCTCGGTCAAGTCGCCCCAATCGTCGCCCTTGAGCCGCAGATGCACCGGCTTGCCCGAGGCCGGCCCCTGTTCCAGTGCCAGAATCTCGGCCTCGAAGCCCGGCAGTTTCTGCAGTTCGGCATTCAGCTGGTCGATGACGAAATCGCCATCGAAGGCCGGCGCGGTGACGTCGCGTTCAAGCTTGCCGAAGAACCAGCTTTCGCGTGCGGTCGGGCGCTCCTCCCACGGGATGATCTCGAACTGGACCTGTCCGACGGTGTCCTGCGGGCTCTGCTGGCCGGGTCCGCCGGTGTCCAGCCCGCCATCGCCGGCAAAGGCAAAGACGTTGATCACCGCCGGATGGGCGCTGACCACCTTTTCGACCTGGCGCACCATCTCGTCGGTTTCCGTCAGCGAAATATTGCCGCGCGCCCGGACATAGACGGTGGCCTGTTCCGGTTCGGATTCCACAAAGAATTCGACCCCGCGCGAATTGGCCGGGAACAGCACCGCGGCGACATAGAATACCGCCAAGAACACCACCGCGATTGACACGATCGGCATGATCGGATTGCCGGCGATGATCTTGATGAAATGCCCAAAGGCAGAATGCTGACGCCCAGAGCGCACCGCGCGCGGCTTGCGCTCTATGGCGGCGGCCCCCAGTGTCACCGAAGACGCGAAAGCGCCGAACAGGAACACCGCCGCGCCAAACAGGGCGCCGGCCGCTCCCGGCATGGTTGCCGGCAACATGTAGGCCGGGTTCAGAACCTGCATCGCCCCGAGGAACATAAGATACAGTGCCGGCGGCACCATGGCGGCCCGCGCCAGCCAGGGCAGGCGGGCCCTCAGCGCGTCCGACAGATTGCCAAACAGCCGGCTCATCCGCCCGGTGACCCCGCCCATGACCGGCAGATAGACGAGCGCCACGATCAGGCTGGCAGACAAAACAAAGATCAACGTGACCGGCAGCATGCCCATGAATTCGCCCGGCACTCCGGGCCAGAACAGCATCGGCAGAAAGGCACAGAGCGTTGTCGCCGTCGAGGAAACCACCGGCCAGAACATCCGCTGCGCGGCCTCGACATAGGCGTGCATCGGGCCGGTGCCCTCTTTGATACGCTTGTCGGCATATTCCACTACGACGATGGCGCCGTCCACCAGCATCCCGACGGCCAGGATCAGGCCGAACATCACGATATTCGAGATGCTGATCCCCATGACCGCCAGAAAGGCGAAACACAAAAGGAACGAGGTCGGGATGGCAAAGCCGACCAGCAACGCGGCGCGGCTGCCCAAAGCGGCCAGAACCACGATCATCACCAGCGCCACCGCGGTCAGAACCGAGCCTTCGAGCTGGCTGACCATCGAGCCGACCACGCGGCTCTGGTCGTTGCTGGTGCCGACCTCGACCGCGGCCTGCAACTCGGGCGGCCACTTGGTGCGGGATTTGTCCAGTGTCTCTTTCACCAGGGCCACGGTGTCGATCAGGTTGAAACCCTTGCGCTTGACCACCTGCAGCGCCACCGTCGGTTCGCCGTCAAACCGGGCCGTGCCCTTGCGGTCTTCGAAGGTGAAATTGATCTCGGCCAGTTCGCCCAGCGTCACCACCCGGTCGCCATTGGCCTTGATCGGCAGGCTGTAGACATCCAGCGGATCGTCGAAACTGGAGGGGATCTTGACGCTGAACTTGCCCTGCCGGGTCTCTACCTCGCCGGCGGCGATCAGCTGGTTGTTGTTCTGCACCACATTGATCAGTTCCAGCGCGGTGATGTTATATGCCTCCAGCCGCAGAGGGTCGATCACCACCTCCAGCATCTCTTCGCGATTGCCGGCGATCCCGGCCTCCAGCACCGCGTCCAGCGATTCCAGATCGTCCTGCAGATCCTTGGCGATCTTGGCCATGGTGCGTTCCGGCACCGCTCCGGTCAGGTTGACGATGACGATGGGAAATTCGGAGAAGTTGATTTCCTTGATGGAATATTGCTCGGCGCCCTCGGGAAACTCGCCCTGGGCTGCGTTCATCGCGTCGCGCACATCGGCCATGATCGCGGTCTTGTCCCAGCCGAAATCAAACTCCAGTGCCACGCCGGCGTAATTCTCGGCGGCGGTGCTGGACATGGTTTTCAGACCGTCCAGATCGGCCAGTTCGGTCTCCATCACCTTGACCAGCAGGCTTTCGCTGTCCTCGGCGGAAATGCCGGGAAACTGCACCGACACGAACAGGGCCGGGATCTCGATATCCGGCTCGCCCTCTTTGGGCAGATTGGCATAGGCAAAGCCGCCGATGATCAGCGACAACGCGATGAACGCCAGGACCATGCGGGCCCGTTCGCTGGCCCAGGTGACGATTCCGGTCATTTCGCCGCCTCGCGATAGGTCGGTTTCACGCGCACGCCCCGCGTGACGAAATCCTGTCCGACGACGATCACGTCGGCGCGCTCGCCCAGGCCGCTGACCCAGACGCCTTCAATGTCGTCGCGCAACAGCTTGACGGGCCGGAAATCGACGATGTCGTCCGCCCCGACGATGCGTACGCCCAATTGTCCGTCATTGTTCAGCGTCAGCGCGGATTGCGGCAGCCGGTGCGCCAGCGCACCATTGGCGGCCACCATGATCGAGGCTGTCTGGCCATCGCGGATCGCAAGTTCCGGGTTGGGCGCGCTGATCTCGACCTGAAAGGTGCGCGTCATTTCATCCGCCGCCCGGCTGATGAACACGACCTGGCCCTGCACCCATTGCCCGTCGGCCAGTTCGGCCGCGGCGGTGGCGCCCAGTTCGATGCGGTTGACCTCGGTTTCGGGCACATAGCCCACCAGCTTGATCGGGTCGAGCTGGATGATCGTGGCGCACAGGCTGCCGGGTTGCATCAGGCTGCCCAGTTCAGCGGTGTCGGATTCCAGCAGGCCCTCGAACGGCGCTTCGATCGTCAGCCGCTCGATCTCGCGCTCGGCCGCGGCGACTGCGGCGGCGGCGCTTTCGATGCCGGATTTGGTGGTCTCCAGCCCGGATTGGGCGCTGGCGATCCCGGCCTCGGCGGCGCGTACCGCCGCCTGGGTCGAGGCCAGTCTCGTGTCCGACGCATAGCCGCCCTCGGACAGCTTTTCCGCCGCATTGTTGTTGATAAGGGCCTCGGACAACCGTGCCTTTGCCTCTGCCAGCCGGGCTTTGGTTTCCGGCACCCGGCTCTGGGCTTCGTTCAGGCGGGCGCGGGCCTCGGCCAGGGCCGCTTTGCGGGTGCCGGGATCGAGCTGGCACAGCAGATCGCCCGCCGCCACGAACGTACCCTTGCGCAAGGGGTCCGAGATTACCGTCGCCGACGTTTCGGCGCGGACCTCGACCTGGCGTACGGCGGCGGTCTGCCCGCGCAGAATCACCGCGCTGTCGATCTGTTGCGCGGCGCTGCGCACCACGACCACGCCGATCGCCGGGGCCGTGCGGCTGGCCACCGCGTCGCCGTTCCCACCGCTGTTCGCCGCCGGTTCGGCGTTGGTGTCGCTGCGGGCCAAAGCGAACAGTGCCTCGCGCTCGAATACGACCGCATACAGTACAAGCATCACCAGGGCGGCCGTGATGAGGGGAATGAGTCGCATAGTCAGCCTTTCAAATTCGCCTTGCGTCGCGCCGAATCCGGTTAATCAATGAGGTCCGACCCATAGCACGCATATAAGCAGTGCCTGTGAATCTTCTACACTGAACCGAGCAGTTCAGAAAATAAAATTTTGAGCACCCGCCCCGGGCCGTACGGAATTGCCCGGACCGGGCCACTTGGCTTGCCCGGACAGGCGCGCTAAGAGGGGCCAGTTCACCCGGATCGGCCAACTCAGCTGGCCAGGTGGGGTCGGCGCCGTCAATGAGGCTCTGGGCGCAGAGTTTGCGGTGTGCCGCAGTGGTTGCAGGTATGGGGACAGGCGCGCAGGCGCACGGGGGCAGGACAGATGAGTGATACCGACAGTTTTATCGAAGAGGTGACCGAAGAGGTCCGCCGCGACCGTCTGTTCATCATGTTCAAGCGCTATGGCTGGATTGCCGCCCTTGTCATCGTCGTGATCGTCGGCGGTGCAGCCTATAACGAATACCGCAAGGCCCAGGCGCGTGCCGCAGCGCAGCAACTGGGCGACGACATCATCACCGCCCTGGGCGAAAACAATGCTGCCGAGCGTGTCGCGGCGCTGGGGCGGGTTCAGGCGCAATCCGCCGGCGGCGCGGCGGTTCTGGGCTTTCTCACCGCCGCCACCCAGGCGGATGCCGGCGAGACCGAACAGGCGGTGGCGCAGCTGAACGCGGTGGCCGGCTCTGGCGATCTGCCCGAGATTTACCGCCAGATCGCCGCTTTCAAGGCGCTGACCCTGCAGGCCGAGACGCTGCCGGCAAACGAACGCCGGCTGCAATTCGAGGCGCTGGCACAACCCGGCGCGCCTCTGCGCCTGCTGGCGCAGGAACAACTGGCCTTGATTGACATCGGCGAAGGCCAGACAGAGGCGGCGATCGAGCGCCTGCAGACCATTCTGCGTGATGCCGAGGCCACCCCGGACTTGCAACAACGGGTTTCACAGGTGATTGTGGCGCTGGGCGGCAACCCGGACCCGGCCCCGCTATCGCAGGGCTGATCCGCCCGGGATGTAACGCCCGGGCAGACCGGCAAGAACAGGAAGACAGGCACAGCAACATGATGGCAGCGTTTCCCTCGTCCCGCACCGGGCTGGCCGTGCTGACCGCGCTGGTTCTGGCATTGACCGCCTGCGCAGAAAAAGAGGTCATCCTGCCCGGCCAGCGCGAGGCAATCCGCCCGGATGACGCGGATGCCCCCCGGACCGCGGCGACCGTGACCAATGCCAGCCGGGCGATCCGGTTGCCGGCGCAGAAAGCCAATGCAAGCTGGGCCCAGCCGCCGGGCACCCAGGCCTATCGCACCGCGCATCCGGCGCTGCGTGCGGCACCCGCGCTGGTCTGGTCCGTCCCGATCGGATCGGGTGACAGCAGGCGCCAGCGCATCACCGCGGCACCGGTGGTCGCGGGCGGGCTGATCTATACGCTGGACAGCGGCGCGCGGGTTTCGGCGGTGTTGCCGGGCGGCGCCATTGTCTGGAGCACCGACCTGACCCCGGCGACCGACGAAGAGGGGCAGGCAACGGGCGGCGGCATGTCCTATGACAAGGGCACGCTCTACGTGTCGTCGGGTTTCGGCCGTCTGGCGGCGCTGGACGCGAAAACCGGCGCGACGCGCTGGATCCAACAACTTGGTTCGACCGGCAGCGGCACGCCCCTGGTGCGCGACGGGCTGGTCTATCTGGTGGCCGGGGACAAGACCGGCTGGGCGGTCCGGACCGACAATGGCCGCATCGCCTGGCAGATCGAGGCCACCCCCAGCGTCGCCAATGTGCTGGGTGCACCGGCGCCGGTGCTGGCCGGCGACCTGGTGGTCTTTGGCTTTGGGTCGGGCGATCTGGTGGCGGCGTTCAGGCGCGGCGGGCTGCGGCGCTGGAACGCCACGGTGGCCGGGCAGCGCGTTGGCCGTGCGGCGGCGCGAATCGGCGATGTCACCGGTGGGCCGATGGTCGTTGGCAATCGCATCTATGCCGGTAATCATTCCGGCCGCATCGTGGCGCTGGACGCGGCCAGCGGCGAGCGGATCTGGACCGCGCGCGAGGGCGCGCTGGGACCGGTCTGGCCGGCCGGGGACAGTATCTTTTCAGTCACCGATCTGAACGAGCTGGTGCGCATCGACACCCGCAACGGCGGCGTGATCTGGGCGGTGGACCTGCCGAAATTCGTGCGTGACAAGCCGCGCAAACGTGGCGCGGTCTTTGCCAATTACGGGCCGATCCTGGCCGGCGGGCGCATCGTCGTGGCGTCCAGTGACGGCCAGTTGCGGTTCTTTTCGCCCGAGAACGGCGTGCTGACCGCCAGCGTTGCGGTGCCCGGCGGCGCCACCAGCGCACCGGTCGTTGCCGGACGAACCCTGTATGTCATGGGCGCCAGGGGCGAACTGCATGCTTTCCGTTGACGCCGGGATGGGCTAAAGGGCGCATCTGATCTGGTAACGAAGCGGATAGCATGTCCTTCTCCCTCGCCATCGTGGGGCGCCCGAATGTGGGCAAGTCCACCCTGTTCAACCGTCTGGTCGGCAAGCGACTGGCGCTGGTCGACGACACACCCGGCGTGACCCGCGATCTGCGCGAGGGCGCGGCCCGGCTGGCCGATCTGCGTTTTACCGTGATCGACACGGCCGGTCTGGAAAACGTGACCGATGACAGCCTGCAGGGACGGATGCGTCGTCTGACCGAACGGGCCGTGGACATGGCCGATATCTGCCTGTTCATGATCGACGCCCGCACCGGCGTGACCGCCACGGACGAAATCTTTGCGGACATCCTGCGCAAGCGTGCGCGCCATGTCATCCTGGCCGCCAACAAGGGCGAGGGATCCGCCGCCGATGCCGGGGTGCTCGAGGCCTATGGGCTGGGGCTGGGCGAGCCGATCCGCCTGTCGGCGGAGCACGGCGAGGGGCTGAACGATCTCTACACCCAGCTGATGCCGCTGGCTGACGGGTTTGCCGAACGCGCGGCTCAAGACGCGCCCGAGACCGACGTGACGGTTTCGGACGAGGCCGAGACCGACGACCACGCGCCGACTGCCGACAAGCCGCTGCAGGTCGCTGTCGTCGGCCGGCCCAATGCCGGCAAGTCGACGCTGATCAACCGCATTCTGGGCGAAGACCGGCTGCTGACCGGTCCCGAGGCCGGCATCACCCGCGACTCGATCAGCCTGCGCAGCGACTGGGCGGGGGCGGACGGGGTGCCCGTACCGATGCGCATCTTTGACACTGCCGGCATGCGCCGCAAGGCAAAGGTGCAGGAAAAGCTGGAAAAGCTGTCGGTCAGCGACGGGTTGCGCGCGGTCAAGTTCGCCGAGGTGGTCATCGTGCTGCTGGACGCGGCCATTCCGTTCGAACAGCAGGATCTGCGCATCGCCGACCTGGCCGAGCGCGAGGGCCGCGCCGTGGTGGTGGCGGTGAACAAATGGGACATCGAAGAGGACAAGCAGGAAAAGCTGCGCGATCTGCGCGAAAGCTTTGAACGCCTGCTGCCGCAGCTGCGCGGCGCGCCTCTGGTCACGGTCTCGGCCAGGACCGGTCGCGGGCTGGAACGGCTGCACAGCGCGGTCATGCGCGCCCACGAGGTCTGGAACCGCCGCGTGCCCACGGCGGCGTTGAACCGGTGGTTGACGGGCATGCTGGAGCAGCATCCGCCGCCGGCACCACAGGGCAAGCGGATCAAGCTGCGCTACATGACCCAGGCCAAGACCCGGCCGCCAGGCTTCGTCGTCATGTGCAGTCATCCCGACAAGATGCCGGCCAGCTATTCACGCTATCTGGTGAACGGGCTGCGCCAGGATTTCGACATGCCGGGCACGCCGATCCGGTTGCACCTGCGCAGTCAGAACGCGGCCAACCCCTTTAAGGGGCGCAAGAAATCCGGCCCCTCGAAACTGCGCAAACATCTCGGCGGAAAAAAACACTAGCGACACGCAACCCGCCGCGGAACCGATGCTCTGATATCGCACCGGTTGAGCAGGATCGTTGTCGGACACGCCGCAATATGGTATCTTTCTGCTTATTTCAGAAAGGTCATTCACCATGAAACGGATCGCGGTTTTTTGCGACGGAACCTGGAATTCGCCCGATGCGCGCGACCGCACCCATGTGGTCGCGCTGTACAACGCGGTGCATCAAGAGGCCGGTGTGCAGATCGCGCATTACTTTTCCGGTGTCGGGGTCTCGCGCAACCAGGCCGGGTTCTTGCGCAATGCGTTCACGCGGATCGGTGGCGGCGCGTTCGGCTGGGGTCTGGATCGCAACATCAAGCAGGCCTATGCTTATGTCTGCAAGGTCTATGAGCCGGGCGACGAAATCCTGATCTTTGGCTTTTCGCGCGGCGCCTATACCGCGCGGTCGCTGGCCGGGATGATCCGCAAATGCGGCATTCTCGACGACTATCAGGGTCAGGCACTGACCGAGGCATTCCGCTTTTACAAGCAGCCCGGCGATGACAACGCACCCGACGCGCCCGCGGTACGGGCCTGGCGCAAGCAAAAATCGCCGCGGTTTGCGACTTCGGAAACCGAACGCGCCGAACGGGGCGATGGCGCGCCGTTGGTCAACATATCTTATATCGGCGTCTGGGACACGGTTGGCGCGCTGGGCATTCCGGTGCAGGTGCTGGGGGCTGTTGCGCAGCTCTGGAACCGCAAGTACCAGTTCCACGACACAGACCTGTCCAGCCTGGTGCAAAGCGCGCGCCAGGTGCTGGCGCTGGACGAACGCCGGGCGTTTTTTCAGCCCTCGCCCTGGAACAACCTGGATGAAACCGACGACGGGCCGGGCCTGAACGCCGGGGCAACCGGACCCGACCGGCCGTTTCAGCAGCAATGGTTCATCGGTGATCACGGCATCGTCGGCGGCACCGGTCCCAGCGACAGCCTGTCGGCGATTACCCTGGACTGGATCACCGAGGGCGCCAAACGCGCCGGTCTGACCCTGCGCGCGGATGCGATTCTGCTGGATGCAGCACCCGACCCCACGGACGACGTGCCGGTTTTGCGCGATCCCTCGCCGATCTATGGCATTTCGCGCGATCTGCTGGTCTGGCGCCCGGGGCCGAAAAAGATGGCCGACCTGTCCTTTACCGTGAAACAGCGGCTGGACGCGATGCCGTCCTATCGCCCCGACAGCCTGCGGGCGCTGTTTCCCGACCTGTTCTGAGGCACCCGAAACCCGCCGCAGGGCACGGTCCGCGCGAACGGATGATTGAAAAACCGCCGGACTCTTGGCAAAAGCCGGTACAGGCATGCTTGAATCTGTGAACGGGCCGGTCCGGTCCGGGTATGAGGGGACATCATGGATCTGCGGGAACATACGCGCAAATTCTGCGACAAGGACAACCGCATCGCGAGTCTCAGCTTTTTTGGCACTTTCGCGGTCTATTTCACCTCGCTGTGGCTGGCGATTTCACAGGCCCAGCACTGGTATATCCTGCTGCCGGCCATGGTCGTGCACGCCTTTTCCGCGGTCCGGCTCTATGTGCTGCAGCATGACACCGGCCACCATTCCCTGTTCGAAACCCGCGCCCAGAACGAGATCGCTGGCCATGTGTTGTCGCCCTTTACGTTTGCGCCTTTTGAGGTGATGAAGCAGAACCACAACCTGCATCACGCCGGGGTGGGCAATCTGGAGCATCGCGAAACCGGCGAGATCAACACCATGACCCTGCGCGAATGGAACGCCGCCGGGGTCTGGCAACGGCTGCAATACCGCCTGTACCGCAACCCGTTCATCCTGGTGCCGGTGGGAGCGTTCTTTACCTATTTCATCCGCTATCGCTGGCCCAAGAACACGATGCGTTTCGGCTGGCGTGGGGTTGTTCTGCACAATGTCGCGGTTCTGTCCTGGGTCGGGCTGATCTATGCGCTGTCGGGCTGGCCCGGTCTGGGCATCTATTTCGCTGCCTCGATGCTGGGCGGCATGCTGGGCGTGTTCCTGGTCTATCTGCAGCATAATTTCGAGGATACCTATTGGGACCGCCGCCCCGATCTGGACCCCAAGCTGGCGGCGATCCAGGGCAGTTCCTGCCTGGATTTCGGCGCCTGGTTCGATCACGCGGTGGCCTGCATCACACTGCACGACATCCATCACCTGAATTCGCGCATTCCCTCCTATCGGCTGCGCGCCTGTCACTACAGCCTGCCAAAGGATGTTGCGCCGCGCCGGATCAAGTTCCCCGAGGCGGTTGCCGCGCTGAATCTCAAGCTGTGGGACGAGGAGGCCGGGCGTCTGGTGCCTTTTCCGCGCGCAAGGACCGGCGGCGGGCTGGCGGCGACCGGCTAGAGCGCTGCCCGAGAGCGCCCGTCCGGGTCAGGCGGTGGCGGGGCGGGTGCGGCTTTCGCGATAGGTTACCCATCCCACCCCGGCCAGACCCGCCAGCGCCAGCAGGGTGACCAGGCCCGATTGCGCCAGGTTCGCCACCGCGATCGCCGCTAGGGCCCAGACCACCGCAACGCCATATTCGGCGATGTCGGGCAGGCGACGCAGCACCCACAGCGCCAGTCCCAGCGCCAGCAGCAGGGCGATGACGGCTGCAACCACTGGCCCTGTCAGACCGTAGCCCGCCAGCAACAGACCGATCGAAACCGATGCCGCCGCTGTCAGCCATCCGGCATAGAGCGCGACCGGGGCGCGGCCCCACCAGCGGTCCAGAACCGGCGCACGTTCCAGCGCCATCAGCGCCGAGACCAGCATGATCCAGATCAGCACCGTCGCTCCGACCGGGCTGAGCGTCGCCACCGGCAGCCAGGCCGCCCCGACCGCCAGCGACAGCGCCAAAGCGGGGCGCATGGGGTGCCAGTCCACCGCACCGGCGCGCATCACCAGGCCGAACCCGGCCCCGATCAGCAGCCAGGCATAGATCACGCCCCAGATGGCAAAGGCATAGCCTGCCGGCTGCACCGGCGGATCGGCCTGAGGCACTGGGAACTGGTCTGGCCGGAAACCGGCAAAATCCGGCACCAGCACCGGCGTGGCGGAAAAGCCCAGTGCCGCGATGGCCACGAGGCTGGCGGCAAAGGGCGACGGATGACCTTTCATACGGGGGCTCCAGACTTGGTTTCAGCGATCATTCCCGCCAGTCCGACCACTTTCAACAGCGAACAATGGCGACATTCCAATATCATAGGACATCGCCGCAGCGCGTCCAGCCAGCCGCTGGCAATTCGGCGACAGAGCGGGCCGAGACCGTCGCGCGCCGCCGCTCAGGCCAGCTGGCCATCCGCGCCCAGCACCCGCTTGCCGCCCAGATAGGGCGCCAGAACCTCGGGCAGGGTGACCGAACCGTCCGCCTGCTGGCCGTTCTCCAACACCGCGATCAGACAGCGCCCCACCGCCAGGCCCGAGCCGTTCAGCGTGTGCACGAATTCCGGTTTGCCGCCGCCCTGGGGGCGGAACCGCGCGTTCATCCGCCGGGCCTGAAAATCGCCGGTGGTGGAAACGCTGGATATCTCGCGATAGGCGTTCTGCCCGGGCAGCCAGGCCTCGATGTCATAGGTGCGCCTTGCGCCGAACCCCATGTCGCCGGTGCACAGGATCACCGTGCGGTAGGGGATGTTCAGGCGTTCCAGCAGATCCTCGGCGCAGCGCAGCATGCGTTTCTGTTCGGCGTCGCTGTGGTCGGGATGGGTGATGGACACCATCTCGACCTTTTCGAACTGGTGCTGGCGCAGCATGCCGGTGGTGTCCTTGCCGGCGCTGCCCGCCTCGCTGCGGAAACACAGGGTGTGCGCGGTCATCCGGATCGGCAGATCGCCGGCGTCCAGAATGTCGCCGGCCACCGAATAGGTCAGCGGCACCTCGGATGTGGGCACCAGCCACCAGCCATTGGTGGTCTGATAGCTGTCATCGCCGAATTTCGGCAATTTATCGGTGCCATACATCGCTTCGTCGCGCACCAGAACCGGGGTCTGGACCTCGGTCAGGCCGTTTTCGTCCACATGGGTGTCGATCATGAACTGCGCCAGCGCCCGGTGAATCCGCGCCACCGCCCCGCGCAGCACGACAAAGCGGCTGCCGCTGATCTTGGCGGCCATCTCGAAATCCATCGCGCCCGCCACGCCGGCAATCTCGAAATGTTCCTTGGCGTCGAAATCCAGCACAGGTGGCGTGCCCCAGCGGCTGACCTCGACATTTTCGGTCTCGTCCGCCCCCTGCGGCACGTCCTCGGCGGGCAGGTTGGCAATGCGCGCCAGCATGTCGGTCAGTTTTGCATCCAGATCCTTGGCCTCGATCTGCATGGCGGCGACCTCGGTCTTTTTCTCGGCGACCAGCGCGCGCAGGCGCTGGAATTCGGCCTCGTCGCCCTTGGCCTTGGCCGCGCCGACCAGCTTGCTGGCCTTGTTCTGCTCGGCCTGTGCGGCCTCGCTGGCCTGTATCCTGGCACGCCGCGCGCTGTCCAGTTCCAGCACGGATGCCGACACCGGCGCATCGCCGCGCCGGGCCAGGGCGGCGTCAAAAGCGTCGGGGTTCTCGCGGATGGCGCGGATGTCATGCATGGGCTCGGTCCTCGGTCTTGAGTCGGTTTTTCGCCTTATGCCTCAAGCGTAACCACATGGGTAGGGTGTGGATTGGGAACGACGTTTGCCAGAGCGCCATCCCGGGGCGTCAGCCCCGGATCGCGACCGACCCGCCCCCCAGGGCGGGCGCGATTGCGCTCACCCTCGCGCCGGTCGCGATCCTCGGGTCATTGATCGAGGCGTTGGAACTCGTCACCACGTCGCAGGGTCGTCGGGATCGAACCCGATCTCTTTTTGCCACGCGCGCCAAAAAGGCTCCATTTCTTGCCACCTCAAGTCGTCATCGGGCCAATGTGCTGGCCTTTTCTGGTTTTGGGCCAGCGTCACGCTGCCATCTCCATACACCTCTTCAAGGTAAATATTCTGGTCCGGGGGACCTTCGGACAGATCGAAGCAATAAAAACATGCACCTCTCAGTCTTGTCATTCCGAGATCGGACAACCTATCCAACTGGGTCCGCTCAAACAGCACGCCCTGCATCTTTACGTTTTGTGTGGAGAGACCTTGCAAACGTGCGTATGACAAATCGCTGCATGAAAGGCTGGTTTCCAGGAGAACCGTGTTCTGCATATTCGCAAAGCGGAGATTTGCGAAACGAATGCTTGTAGAAGCAAAATTGGTGCCCGCCAACTTCGTACGGCTGAGATTAGCCCGATCGAAACACAATCCCGACAAATCGAACCCCGCCAAGTTCGCCCCGCGCAGGTCGATTTCGATCTTGTCCGGTTCTACATTATCGAAACGCTTCATCCGCCCGATGGTCTGCGCTGCCGCCTCCATATCGGCGCGGGGGTGCTCCGGGTTGTCAGGCCCGATCTCCTTGGACAGGAGGCGCAGATAGACGCAGAGCATGCGGGTGATTCTGGGCGCTTCGTCGGGGCGTTCCTGGGCCAGCACCTGCAGCCGGTCGATGGCCGCGAACCGGCGCATGATGTCATCCTCGATGAAATCCGGCTCGTCGGGGTTCTCCAGCCGGCTTATACGCTTGATCTGGCGGCGCGCATGCAGGTCGTCCGCCGCCGCCTTGATTTTGTCGTTGAACAGTGCCTCGTCGGCGATGCGTTTCTGCTGATCTGCAATTGCCGTCTGTTCGCGCGACAGGCGGATGCGGACCAGGGTAAAGGGCAGGGCCACCACCGCGCCCAGCACCCCGGTCAGCGCCACCATCTGTCCCAGGGTGAACCGCCAGTCCCACACCGCCTGCCTCGAGCCGGGGGGTTGCGTATAGATCACCTGCCAGATCAGCCAGAGCAGCCCGGCGACCAGCGACAGAAAGAGCGTCGCCCACAGGCACAGCGCCAGAAAGAACACCCCGCCATTCAACCCGCTCAGGCCCAGAGCATCGCGCATTCGCTCCACCGGAGATACGCGGTCGTTTGCAACCAGCGACAGCGCGCCAAAGACCACAGCCGTCAGCACGAGTAATCCCGCCAGCGCAGCAAGGCCCCAGAACAACTCGGGCGGGATCGTCAGGGTCGTGGTCTGCATGTCACCTCTGGCAGTCGGGAACGGCGCCACCATGCCGCGCCCTGGCCGGTCTGCCAAGGGGTCGGCAACGCGTGGTTGCAGAGGCGGCGGAAAACCGGCGCATGCCCCGGACAAACAGGCCCGCCGCGCCTTGCAAAGATCGGGTTCTGCGCATAGGTTCCGCCGAAATCGCGGGCCGGGCCCCGCTTTTCAACCAAAAGGAACATCTCATGGACGGTGGCGCTATTGCCCAGTTTCTCCCGCTTATCCTGATTTTTGCGATCATGTATTTCCTGCTGATCCGACCGCAGCAGAAAAAGGTCAAGGAACACCAGGCCATGGTGTCGGCCCTGCGCCGCGGCGATCAGGTGGTCACCCAGGGCGGGATCATCGCCAAGGTCGTCAAGGTCAAGGACGACAACGAGATCGAGGTCGAACTGGCCGAAGGGGTCAAGGTGCGGGTCGTCAAGTCGACCATTGCCACGGTGATGAGCAAGACCGAGCCGGCCGCCTGATCCTGCCCGCAACCCTCTGAAAAGGCTGGGCCATGCTGCAATTCGACCTCTGGAAGAAGGTGCTGATCTGGCTGACCTGCGCGGTTGGCCTGTGGTTGGCCCTGCCCAACATGTTCTACAATCGCGTGGAACAGCACAACGATGCCCTGGCAGCGATCGAACTGGGGGGCGAAACCTCGGAACTGACTGCGCAGGCGGGCAGCTGGCCCGACTGGCTGCCGTCGGCGCTGGTCAATCTGGGGCTGGATCTGCGCGGCGGCGCGCATCTGCTGGCCGAGGTGCAGGTCGAGGACGTCTATGAAAGCCGCATGGCGGCGATGTGGCCGGAAATCCGCGACGCCCTGCGCCCCGAGCGGGCCACCATCGGCACGATCCGCCTGCAACCCTCGGCCGGGCAGGAGATTCGCATCCGCATCAGCCAGCCCGAGGGCATGGCGCGGGCGCTGGAGGTGGTGCGCGGCCTTGCCCGCCCGATCCAGACACTGACCGGCGCCGGCTCGACCGATATCGAGGTGCGCGGCGAAGGCGACATCATCGTCGTCACCTTGTCCGAGGCGGAAAAGCTGGCCAGTAACGACCGCACGGTGCGCCAGTCGCTGGAGATCATCCGCCGCCGCATCGACGAGGTCGGCACCCGCGAGCCGACGATCCAGCGCCAGGGCGAGGACCGCATCCTGATCCAGGTGCCCGGTATCGGCAGCGCCTCCGAGTTGAAGGAGATCATCGGCACCACGGCGCAACTGACCTTTAACCCGGTGGTCGCGCGTGGCAGCGACGGCAACGCCAATCCCGGCGTCGGCAACAAGATCGTGCCTTCGG
Source organism: Sedimentitalea sediminis (assembly GCF_042687825.1). Lineage (NCBI taxonomy): Bacteria > Pseudomonadati > Pseudomonadota > Alphaproteobacteria > Rhodobacterales > Paracoccaceae > Sedimentitalea > Sedimentitalea sediminis. The sequence goes on from NZ_JBHUQE010000011.1 coordinate 27,114, forward strand.
TGGAAGACGAGGGCGTGTTCTATACGCTCGAAGCCGCGCCGGTGGTGACAGGCGAGGAACTGGTCGACGCCCAGCCTGCCTTTGACCAGAACGGCCGCCCGGCGGTGAATTTCCGGTTCAACACGTCGGGTGCGCGCAAGTTCGGCGATTATACGGCGGAAAACATCGGCAGCCCCTTTGCCATCGTGCTGGATGACGAGGTGATCAGCGCGCCGGTGATCCAGAGCCACATTCCCGGCGGTTCGGGCATCATCACCGGCAATTTTACCGTCGAGGAAAGCACCAATCTGGCGGTGCTGCTGCGCGCCGGTGCCCTGCCGGCGGGGCTGGCGTTTCTCGAAGAACGCACCATCGGCCCGGAGCTGGGGCAGGACAGCATCGAGGCCGGGCGCATCGCGACCGTGGTCGCCTTTGTCGCGGTACTGGCCTTCATGGCGCTCAGCTACGGCCTGTTCGGCCTGTTCGCCAATGTCGCGCTGATTCTCAATATCGGCTTGATATTCGGCCTGCTCAGCCTGATCGGTGCAACGCTGACGCTGCCCGGTATTGCCGGTATCGTCCTGACCGTGGGCATGGCGGTGGATGCGAATGTGCTGGTTTTCGAACGCATCCGCGAAGAGCTGAAAACCTCGCGCGGGCCGGCACGAGCTATCGAACAGGGCTATGAAAAGGCGCTGAGTGCCATTCTGGACGCCAACATCACCACCTTCATCACGGCGGTGATCCTGTTCGCCATGGGTTCAGGGCCGGTGCGGGGCTTTGCCATCACGCTGGGCCTGGGCATCATGACTTCCGTTTTTACTGCCATATTCGTCACACGGCTGATGATCGTCATGTGGTTCGAACGCCGCCGCCCCAAAACGATCGAGGTCTGACATGCGTCTGAAACTGGTTCCCCAGGAAACCGCCTTTGACTTCTTTGGCCGTTGGAAGCTGTGGCTGGGCCTGTCCGCCCTGCTGGTGATCGTCGGGTTTGCCTCTTTCCTGATCCAGGGTCTGAACTATGGCATCGATTTTCGCGGCGGCACGACGATCCGCACCGAAAGCGTGCAGCCCGTTGACGTGGCGGCCTATCGCGGCGCGCTGGCGCCGCTGGAACTGGGCGATGTTCTGATCAGCGAAGTCTTTGACCCGACCTTTACCGAAGATCAGAACGTCGCGATGGTCCGCATCCAGGCGCAGGCCGACGAAGAGGCCGTGACGGCGGCCAAGATCGCGCAGGTGCATGACGCCCTGCGGGACGTGGCGCCCGACATCCGCTTTGTGTCGGTCGAATCGGTCGGTCCGAAAGTCTCTGGCGAATTGATCCAGACCGCCATCCTGGCGGTGGCGCTGGCGATCAGCGCGGTGCTGGTCTATATCTGGCTGCGCTTTGAATGGCAGTTCGCCCTGGGTGCGGTGGCGGCGCTGGTGCATGACGTGGCGCTGACCATCGGGATTTTCTCGGAATTGCAGATCAAGTTCGACCTGGCGATCATCGCCGCCCTGCTGACCATCGTCGGCTATTCGTTGAACGACACCGTGGTGGTATTCGACCGGGTGCGCGAGAACTTGCGAAAATACAAGAAAAAGACCTTGGCCGAAGTTCTGAACCTGTCGATCAACGAAACCCTCAGCCGCACGTTCATGACCTCTGTCACGACGCTGCTGGCGTTGATCGCCCTGTTCGTTCTGGGCGGCGATGTCATCCGCGGATTTGTTTTCGCGATGATCTGGGGCGTGATCGTCGGCACCTATTCCTCGATCTTCGTGGCCTCGACCATCCTGCTGTATCTGGGGGTCAAGCGCGACTGGACCAAACCCGACAACACCACCGGAAATCAGTTCGCCAACATTGATGCCTGATGCCCTTGTCCCGGTCCTGGCGCTGCCGGGGCTGGGTTGGCTGATTGCCGCGGCCTTGTTGGCGGGGATCGTGCGTGGATTTGCCGGTTTTGGCGGCGCATTGATCTATCTGCCGGTGGCAGCGCAGTTCGTGCCGCCGCTCTGGGCCGTTGTGACGGTGGTGACGCTGGAACTGTTTGGTCCGCTGGCGATCGTGCCCAGCGCCCTGAAACAGGCGCATCGGCGCGACCTGCTTCTGCTTTCGGGCGGATCGCTCTGCCTGATCCCGGTGGGGCTGGCGACGCTGGCGGTCGTGTCTGCCGATGCCTTTCGCTATGTCCTTTCGACGGTTTGCCTGCTTCTGGTCGTGTGCCTTCTGCTGGGGCTGCGCTATCGCGGCGCGCTGCGGCCGCCCCTGATCGCAGGGGTTGGCGGGGCCTCGGGGTTTCTGGGCGGGTTGCTGGGGGTGCCGGGACCGCCGGTGGTGCTGTTTTACATGGCCAGCGCACTGCCGGTTCAGGTGGTGCGGGCCAATGTCCTGCTGTATCTGGTGCTCTTCGATTTCCAGCTTCTGGCGATCATCGGTCTGCGCGGAGACCTGGATCTGACGCCGCTTCTGCTGGGCGGGTTGCTGGCGGTGCCGGGACTTTTGGGAAACCTGATCGGCGCGGCGGTTTTCAATCCTGACCGCAGTGCGCTATATCGTGTTGCAGCCTGCGCTATCGTGGCGCTGTCGGCGATACTGGGATTGCCCCTCTGGGACCAATGAACGGAGACGATCATGCGCCTGAACGAAGTCAGCTATACCGATGCCCAGCCGGTCGAGGGATATGGCCCCGGATTCTTTCGCATCGGTGGGCAGATTCATTATGGCGCGGTGCTGTCCGGACCCGCCGGCACTGGCCGATGGGGGGGATATGAAGATGTGGCCGCCCTGTTGCAACTGGCCGACCGGGTGGATGTGGTCTTTGTCGGCACCGGCGCCGAGATCAGCCATCTGCCCTCGGTGTTTCGGGCCGCCCTTGAGGAGGCGGGCATGGGGGTCGAGGTGATGAACTCGCCGGCCGCCTGCCGGACCTACAACGTGCTCTTGTCCGAAGGCCGCCGCGTTGCCTTGGCGCTGTTGCCGGTCTGAGGCCTGCGCCGGGGCGTCCGGAGTTTTCGTGGCAGACGCCGCCACCCCACGGCAAAAGCAGGCTTTTGCCCCCGCCCGTGTTGCGATAAGCGGGGCCGCATGACCCTGACCGTCACCGATCTGTCCATTGCGCGCGGTGGTGTTCCCGTACTGGAGCGCCTGAGCTTTGATCTGCCGCCCGGACAGGCGCTGATCCTGCGCGGGCCGAATGGCATCGGCAAAACGACGCTGCTGCGCACCATCGCCGGCCTGCAGCCGGCGCTGTCCGGCCGGATCATTGGGGCTGATGAGACCATTGCCTATGCCGGTCATTCCGATGGCATCAAGCCGACGCTCAGCGTCACCGAAAACCTGCGGTTCTGGGCCAGCGTCTTCGGCGCCACCAGCATCGGGCCGGCGCTGGACGCCTTTGAATTGAACGATCTGGCCGACCGTCATGCCGGCAACCTTTCGGCCGGACAGAAACGCCGGCTGGGCCTGTCGCGGCTGCTGGTGACCGGGCGGCCGATCTGGGTGCTGGACGAGCCAACCGTGTCGCTGGACGTCGCGGCCGTGGCGATGTTCGCCGCGGCGGTGCAGGCCCATCTGGCGCAGGGCGGCAGCGCGCTGATCGCCACCCATATCGACCTGGGCCTGAAGGCAAACGTGCTGGATGTCGGCCCGTTCAAGGCCCGGCCCCGCGCGGTCGAGGATTTCGACGGAGATTTCCTGTGATCGCCCTGTTGATGCGTGACCTCAGGCTGGCCTTTCGCGCCGGCGGCGGTTTTGGCCTGGGCCTGGCGTTCTTTCTGATCGTCACGGTGCTGGTGCCGTTCAGTGTCGGGCCGCAGTCGTCGCTGCTGGCGACCATCGCGCCGGGGGTGCTGTGGCTGGGGGCCTTGCTGGCCTGCCTGCTGTCGCTGGATCGGCTGTTGGCGCTGGATTGGGAGGACGGGTCGCTGGACCTGCTGGCGACCGCGCCGTTGCCGCTGGAATCAGTGGTCACGATCAAGGCTCTGGCGCATTGGATCACCACCAGTCTGCCGCTGGTTCTGGCGGCGCCGGTTCTGGGGGTTCTGCTGAACCTGCCGGTGCCGGGCTATTCCTGGCTGCTGGTCTCGCTGCTGCTCGGTACCCCGGCCCTGTCGGTGATCGGCACGTTCGGCGCGGCCCTGACCGTGGGCCTGAAACGCGGTGGCCTGTTGCTGTCGCTGCTGGTGCTGCCGCTCTACGTGCCGACGCTGATTTTTGGCGCCGAGGTGGCGCGGCGCGGCGCCATCGGCATGGACACCGCGACCCCGCTCATGATGCTGGGCGGTATCACCGCCGGCGTCATCGCGCTTTTGCCCTTTGCCAGTGCAGCGGTGCTGCGCGTCAACCTGCGGTGACCTAGGTCAATTGAGATCGCACCCGACTCGGACTAGATACATGCCATGACGATAGCAGCCAAAGCCAACGCTCTCTGGGAATACGCCAATCCCAAGAAATTCCTGGCCACCTCGGAACGGGTGCAGCCGTTCTTTTGGATCACTGCCGTGGTCTGCCTGGCCGTCGGACTGGTCTGGGGCTTTTTCTTTACCCCGGACGACTACCGCCAGGGCTCGACCGTCAAGATCATCTATCTGCATGTGCCCGCGGCGCTGATGGCGATCAACATCTGGTTCATGATGCTGGTGACCTCGCTGGTCTGGCTTGTGCGGCGGCACCATGTCAGCGCACTGGCGGCGCGCGCTGCCGCCCCCGTGGGCGTGGTGATGACGCTGATCGCGCTGGCCACCGGGGCGATCTGGGGACAGCCGATGTGGGGCACCTGGTGGGCCTGGGATCCGCGCCTGACCTCGTTCCTGATCCTGTTCCTGTTCTACCTCGGCTATATCGCCCTATGGGAGGCGATCGAGAACCCGGACACTGCCGCCGATCTGACGGCGGTGCTGTGTCTGGTCGGCTCGGTCTTTGCGGTGCTCAGCCGCTATGCGGTGAATTTCTGGAACCAGGGCCTGCATCAGGGCGCGTCGCTGTCGCTGGACAAGGAGGAGAACGTCGCCGACGTTTTCTGGGTGCCGCTGCTGGTCTGCATCGCCGGGTTCGTGCTGTTGTTCGTGGCGCTGGTGCTGTATCGCACCGGCACGGAAATCCGCGCCCGCCGGATCAAGGCACTGCTGGCGCGTGAAAGGGTGGGGGGCTGATGCCGGATCTGGGAAAATACGGGGATACGGTGATGTCGGCCTATGCCGCGTCGATCCTGCTGCTGGTGTTGCTGGTTCTGGTCAGCCTGTGGCGCGGCCGCCGGGTGCGGGCCGAAATGAAACGCATCGAGGAACGGATGTCGAACAATGGCTAGGATTTCGCCCCTGATGATCGCACCGCCGGCGATCTTTGCCGCTTTTGTGGCGCTGGCCGCGGTCGGCATGTTCCGCCCGGACAAGGACAATCTGCCGTCGAAATTCATCGGCCAGCCGGCGCCGCCGGTGCCCGAGGCCGCCTTGCCAGGATACCCCGGACTGACCCGCGCGGACCTGACTGCCGGCCAGGTGACAGTGATCAATTTCTGGGCCAGCTGGTGCCCGCCCTGCCGGGCGGAACACCCGACGCTGCTGCAATTGCAACGTGACGGCATCGCTGTCTACGGGGTGAATTTCAAAGACAAGGAAGACCAGGCCCGGGCTTACCTGCAAGATGAAGGCAACCCGTTTTTGGGCATCGGTTTCGATCCCAACGGCCGCAATGCCATCGAATGGGGCGTGACCGCCCCGCCCGAAACCTTCATCATCGCCGGAGACGGCACCGTGCTGTACAAATTCATCGGTCCGCTGGTCGGCAGCGATCTCGACCAGCGCTTTCTGCCGGAGCTGAAAAAGGCACTGGACGCCAACGCCGCCAACTGACGCAACGCGCCAGAGTGTAGTTTCGCGGTTTCAGCGATGGTGTCACGGAGGCAGGCGTTCAGCGGTGAAACCCGATGGCGGCACGGTACTTTTGGAGAGGGCTCTGCTCTACCAAACGGGCGACGCATTCATCCCGTGGAGCCAGTATGCCAGCCGGGGTCTATGAGCAGACCTGTCCACCGGCCCACAGGACCAGGCACCGGCCGGCCTTATTCAAAGCTCTCAAGCGCCCTGGCTCGCTAACAATCTGGTTCGATCTCAAGATGCGCTGGGATGCCAACCGTTGGAAGCGGTGGAGCGACAAAGGCGTCTTGGTGCCGATCGAGAACGCCACGATGGAGGACCGTCCCGTCATCTGCCGGGACAAGGACGATTTCGACGCCCTGGGCATTCTCAAGGTCGGTGTCCTGTCCCCGGGCATGCCGACCTGCATCCGCACGGCGTTCGACCTGATCGGCCAGCACCATCAGACCGTCTACAGCCTGGCCACCCTGCCCCCGAGGGCCAGGCGCAGATCGTGCGCCCCGTCTGCATCAATGCCCGTTTCTGGGACGACGTGATGGAACCGGGCGGGCGCGGCGGGCTGGCGCTGCGGCTGGGGGGCCGTCAGATCAAGGGGCTGAGCGAAGAGGACGCGGCCTGGCTGACAGCGGCGCGCGGCAACGGCTATGCCGAGGCGGCCGATATCTGGCGCCGCGCCGGGCTGGTGACGGCGGTGATCGAGCCGTTGACCGAGGCGGATGTCTTTGCCGCGCAGGGGCTCAACCGGCGCCAGGCATTGTGGCTGGCCAAGGCGCTGACCGGCACCCGGCCGCCGCCGCTGTTTGCCCGCGATATCGAGGGCGAGGCGATCGCCGAACCGGCGGCGCATCTGCCGCAGATGAGCCTGGGCGAGGATTACGTTGCGCTGCGCCTGTCGCTGCGGGCGCCGCGCGCGGGATCATGGGCGGTTTTCTCCGAAACGAGGCCGGAAAACCGGTTCACCCCGCTGAACGCAAGGGGTAGAAGGCGACACCCGAAACCGCCGGAGCAATCCCATGTCAGCCCCCAAACCTGTTGTATTGTGCATCCTTGACGGCTGGGGGCTCTCCAAGGACAGAACGGCGAATGCACCGCTTTTGGCCGACACGCCGGCCTTTGATGCGATCATGCAGGCCGGGCCACAGGCCAAGTTGATCACCCATGGGCCGGATGTGGGCCTGCCCAGTGGCCAGATGGGCAATTCCGAGGTGGGCCATACCAATATCGGCGCCGGCCGCGTCGTCGCCATGGATCTGGGTCAGATTGACCTGGCCATCGAGGATGGCAGTTTTTTCGAGAAGCCGGCGCTGCAGGCCTTTATCGCAAAGCTGCAGGACAGTGGCGGCACCGCGCATCTGATGGGGCTGGTCTCGGATGGCGGTGTGCACGGCCATATCGATCACATTATCGCCGCCGCCCGGGCGGTGACGCAGGCCGGCGTGCCGGTGGCGCTGCACGCGGTGACCGACGGGCGCGACGTGGCGCCGAAATCCGCCTATGGCTATCTTGGCGACCTGGCCGAGCGGCTGCCCGAGGGCGCCCGCATCGCCACCGTCACCGGCCGCTATTTCGCCATGGACCGCGACAACCGCTGGGGCCGGGTCAGCGAGGCCTATGCGGCGATGGTCCACGGCCGGGGACGGCCCGTCCGGGACGCCCATGACGCGGTGACCCATGCCTACAACCAGAGCGAAACCGACGAATTCATCGGTGCTTCGGTGGTCCAGGGTTATTCCGGGGCCCGGGATGGCGACGGATTCTTCTGCCTGAATTTCCGCGCCGACCGCGCCCGCGAAATCCTGCGGGCCATCGGCGAGCCCGGCTTTGACGCCTTTGACACCGGCCGGCGGCCGGACTGGGCGGCGCTGCTGGGCATGGTCGAGTATTCGGACGACCACAACGCCTATCTGGAAACGGTGTTTCCGTCGCGCGCTCTGGCCAACACGCTGGGGGTCTGGGTCGCCAAGCATGGGCTGCGCCAGTTCCGGCTGGCCGAGACCGAGAAATACCCGCATGTCACGTTCTTCCTGAATGGCGGTCGCGAGGATCCGGAACCGGGCGAAGACCGTCATATGCCGAAATCTCCCGATGTGGCGACGTATGATCTGCAACCGGAAATGTCGTCGGGCGACGTCACCGACCGGTTCGTGCAAGCGATCGAACAGGGGTACGATCTGATCGTGGTCAATTATGCCAACCCCGACATGGTCGGACATAGCGGCGATCTGGCCGCTGCGATCAAGGCCTGCGAGGCGGTGGATCAGGGGCTGGCACGGGTGATCGCGGCCCTGCGCGCCGCCGGTGGCGCGATGCTGGTCACCGCGGATCACGGCAATTGCGAAATGATGATCGACCCGGAAACCGGCGGGCCGCATACGGCGCATACGCTGAACCCGGTGCCGGTGGTTCTGGTCGGCGGACCCGATGGCGCGCGGCTGCGCGACGGCCGGCTGGCGGATCTCGCACCGACCATCCTGGAGCTGATGGAATTGCCGAAACCGCCGGAAATGACAGGTGAAAGCCTGCTTGCATGACGCTGAGATCGATCCTGGTCGCGGCCCTGCTCGGCGGGACGCCCATTCTGGCCCAGACCGATCCGGCGGGCGCGGCGCGGGCGGCGATGCAGCAACTGGAAACGGCGGCGCAATCCCTGCAGCAGGCGGACGGCGCGCGCGACCGGGTGCGGGCGCTGACCGCGACCATCCGGGCCTATGAGGCAGGTCTGGTGGCGATGCGCGACGGGCTGCGCCGGGCGGCCACGCGCGAGGCCCAGCTGAGCCGCCAGTTGCAGGCCCGTGAAGGTGAAGTCTCGCAATTGCTGGGGGTCCTGCTGACCATCGGCACCGCGCCGCCGCCCGTGCTGCTGCTGCACCCGGTCGGTCCGGCCGGTGCGGCGCGTTCCGGCATGATCCTGGCCGAGGTGACCCCGGCGCTGCAGGCCCGGGCCGGACAGCTGCGCAGCGATTTGCAAGAGGTGCAGACCCTGCGGCTGTTGCAGCAGAACGCAGTAACCGTGCTGCAGGAGGGACTGGCCGGGGTCCAGCAGGCCCGCGCCGACCTCAGCCAGGCCATGGCCAACCGCACCGATCTGCCGAAACGGTTCACCGAGGATCCGGTGCGCACCGCCATCCTGATCTCGTCCGTGGAAACCCTGGATGGTTTCGCCAGCGGCCTGTCGCAGATCACCGGCGAAGACGTCGCCCCACTGGACACCGACATTGCCGCGCTCAAGGGCCGGTTGGACCTGCCGGTGCAGGGCGTGGTTCTGCATCGGGCCGGCGAGGCGGATGCCGCCGGAATCCGTCGGGACGGGATCATCCTGGCGACCCGCCCCCGGGCTCTGGTCAATTCGCCAACGGCAGCCACGATCCGCTATCGCGGCCCGTTGCTGGACATGGGCAATGTGATGATTCTTGAGCCGCAGCCGGACACCCTGTTCGTGTTGTCCGGCCTCAATGAGGTGTTCGGCGAGACCGGTCAGGTGATACCGGCGGGGGCTCCGGTGGGGCTGATGGGTGGAGCGGCCCCGGAAATCGGCGCGATTCTGTCACTTAGAGGTGATGGCACTGGAACTGACCGGTCAGAAACGCTCTATATAGAGGTCAGAGAGGGTGGGCGCCCTGTGGACCCTGAAACCTGGTTCCAAACCGACAAGGATGGATAAGCGAACATGAAGAAATTCGTTATGGCTGCTCTCGGTGGCACGGCGGCGGGAATTCTGGCGACGACGCAGATTGCCGGACCGTTGCTGGCCGAGGAAAAGGCGCGCAGCGCCAATGTCTACGAGCAGCTTGACCTGTTTGGCGACATTTTTGAACGGATACGCGCACAATATGTCGAAGAGGTCGACGAGGCCGAGCTGATCGAGGCGGCGATCGATGGCATGTTGACCTCGCTGGACCCGCATTCCAGCTATCTGTCGCCTGACGACGCCGCCCAGATGCGGGTGCAGACCCGCGGCGAATTCGGCGGTCTGGGCATCGAGGTCACGCAGGAAGACGGTTTTGTCAAAGTGGTTTCGCCGATCGACGGCACCCCGGCGGACGAGGCTGGCATGGAGGCGGGCGATTTCATCACCCATGTCGACGGCGAAAGCCTGCTGGGCCTGACGCTGGACAAGGCGGTGGATCTGATGCGCGGGCCGGTCGGTTCGGAAATCGTCATCACCGTCGTGCGCGAGGGCGAGGCCGAACCGTTCGACGTGTCGATCATTCGCGACACGATCAAGCTGACGGCGGTGCGCACGCGCACCGAGGGCGAAACCGTCGTTCTGCGCATCACTACGTTCAACGACCAGACCACGCCCAACCTGGAGGCCGGTTTGAAGGAACAGATCGAGGCTGCCGGCGGCATGGACAAGATCAACGGCATCGTACTGGATCTGCGCAACAACCCGGGCGGCCTGCTGACCCAGGCGATCAAGGTTTCGGACGCGTTTCTGGAAAAGGGCGAGATTGTCAGCACGCGCGGCCGCAATGTCGCCGACGGTGAGCGGTTCAACGCCACGGCGGGCGATCTGGCCGCAGGCAAGCCGATGGTGGTGCTGATCAATGGCGGCTCGGCCTCGGCCTCGGAAATCGTTGCCGGCGCCTTGCAGGATCACCGCCGCGCCATCGTGGTGGGCACCAAGAGTTTCGGCAAGGGTTCGGTGCAGACGGTGATGCCGCTGCGGGGCGACGGGGCGATGCGCCTGACAACGGCGCGTTATTACACGCCGTCGGGCCGTTCGATTCAGGCACTGGGCGTCAGCCCTGACATCGTGGTCGCACAGCCGCGCCGCAAGCCGGCCACCGAGGAAGAGGAAGAGGCCAAGAATGCCGCACGCACCCGTTCCGAAGCGGATCTGCGCGGGCGGCTGAACAATGACAGCCTGTCCGAGGACGAGGCGCGCCAGATTGAAGAGGACCGGGAAAAAGCGGAAAAAGCCGCCGAACTGCGCGAACAGGATTATCAGCTGGCCTATGCCATCGACATCCTGAAAGGCCTGTCGGCCCTGGGCACCGAAAACGACTGATATCGCCTTCGGGGTGACAGTGTCAGGGCCGCGCAGAACCTTCTGCGCGGCCCTTTCTTTGCCGGATTGACGCTGCACGGGCACGGCGCCCCTGGGGGGGCGCCGCTCTGCCGCTATTGCCGCAGTGCGGCCTGATCCAGAACCAGATGCGGCTGTCCGTCCGAGGTTTTTTCAGCAGTCCTGCCGGATCGGTCGATCACGGCTGTGATCTGCGAACGGAAATTGGACATGCTGTCAAACCGGATGACATCGACCGGCGCGTCGAACCGCAGGGTCACCTGCAGGCGCGCGCCACCGGCCATTTCGCGCAGGCCGATGATTTCGGCGCGGAATCTCTGGCCCAGATAGGTGCCGTTGACCCGCTGGCCCAGATACAGAGGCGCGGACGGCGCATTTCCGGTGCTGGCATGCAGCGTGTTCCAGTCGCGGTGACCCAGTTGCCGGGCCAACAGTTCCAGCGACTGGCTATGGGAAACCGTGTGGCCTGATCCGGCCAGCGCCGCGCGCAGGGATTTCGCCTGTGCCTTGAGATCGGCAAGGGTAGGGGGGTGATGGGACATCAAAAACCTCTTTCATGTTCTGATGCGGATTTGTGCTGGTGCTCGCGTTGCCAACGGACCGCAGAACCGAAACCGGTGGATCCCGTCGTTATGAGCTTCACCCTGGCGATGCCTGCGAGCGGCGGGTGCCCATGACCCTGCGGCGCAGATAGGGATGCGGCGGCGGGCCGTCAAGGGTGGCCGCAATCCCGGAGATGTTGCCGAAAGACGCGTTTCAGCAGATCCAGTTCGGCCCGCAGCAGATCCAGCTCGGCCCGCAGATCGCCGCTGGCGGCGGCACCGGCGATCAGGGTGACCTCGCCCAGCCGGGTGTCGTTCTGCGCATCGGTGATCAGGATCGTGTGTACCCCGTCCGACAGTGCCGCGGCGGGCACCGGAAAGGACAGCAGCCAGGTGCCGCCGCCGTCATCCGCCCGCGTCAGGTCTATCCCATCGACCGGTTGTTCGCGATGGCTGACTTGGATATCCGGCGCCGGGGCATCGGTGTGTAAGCCACCGATACAGCCCTGCCAGATACCGTTTTGCAGGCGGGTTTCGCTCAGGGTCAGGTTGCTCATGTCGTGTCCCGTGTCACAAGGCGGCGCGGCGCCGGCGGGTCAGCGTCAGGTCGCGCAGGATGACCCTGTTCATTGCCGGTGCTTCCAGGATCAGATCCAGCCACAGCCGGTCGATGCGTTTTTCGTTCATGTTGGAATAGGCCAGGTCGTATTCCATGTGCATGTCCTGCCCCGTCTGCGGCAACTCGCGCACCAGCTTGTCGGTGTTCGGGCCGTGCAGGACGTTCAGGCGGGCAAAGAATTTGAGCGGCGTCTCGGTCTCGGCCGCCAGATCCAGCCGTAATACATGCGCGCGGCTCAGCCCTTCGGCGGCCTGGGGCGGCAGGTCGATGGCCAGGGACAGAAAGCTGCCGTGAAACCGGAATACGTCCAGTTGCAAACCAAGAGGGGGGGCGTTCTGAGAGGGCGGATTGGCGATTTGGCGCAGGGTCAGTTCCGACAGATCGCAGTCATGAAACAGCGTTATCTGATCGCACAGCCGCAGCTTTTTGGGCGCACCTGCGGTGCCGGGAACCGGCAGTGGACGGCACCACGGATCGGGCCGCCAGGACCAGTCGGTACCATGCGGAGGCTGCTTTTGGCCCGGAACGATCACGGCGGCGGCCAGCCGCGAATCGGCCACGTCGATCAGCCGGTCCAGCTGGGTCCGCAGGGCGCGGGCCTGGGCGCGCTGATGACGCAGCGCGGCTAGCGGTGTCTTGCGGGCATGGCCGGCGGCCCTGCGCCAGTGGCGCAGGCTGCCCGCATGTCTCAGCCGATCCAGTATCCCGACCATCCGTCTTTCCGCTGCGTGGCGCTTGTACTGCCGTGTCTGAGCTATCTAACGAAAGGCGTGCAGCCAGATAAACCGGCAATCGCGACCGCGCCGGTTTTTTCCGCCGGCGCGGTGTTTTTGCGCAGGATGCGAGGCCGGGTCGATCGAAAGACGCGGCAGTCAGAGGTCCATATAGATGTGTTTTTCCTCGTCGCCGCCCGGATGGGTGACCGCGCCCTTGTAGGTGGCGCCGACCAGTTGGGCGTATTTCCACAGCGCGCCGCTGGCATAGATCGTGTCGCGCGGGCCTTTCCAGTCGGCTTTTCGGGCGGTCAGTTCGTCCTCGCTGAGATCGACGCTGATCTCGCCATTCGGTGCGTCGATGGTGATGATGTCGCCGTTTTTCAGCAGGGCAATGGGGCCGCCCCGCGCCGCTTCGGGGCCGACATGGCCGACGCAGAAACCGCGCGTCGCGCCCGAGAACCGCCCGTCGGTGATCAGCGCCACCTTTTTGCCCATGCCCTGGCCGGACAGCGCCGCCGTAGTGGACAGCATTTCGCGCATGCCAGGACCCCCGGCGGGGCCCTCGTTGCGGATGACGATGACTTCGCCTTCTTCATAGGCGCGGGCCTTGACCGCCTCGAACGCATCCTCTTCGCATTCAAACACCCGCGCGGGGCCGACAAAGCGCTGATGGTTGGACGGAATGCCCGCGACCTTGACGATGGCGCCCTCGGGCGCAAGGTTGCCTGTCAGACCGACGACGCCGCCGGTCTTGGTCAGCGGGTTGTCGATGGGATAGATCACCCGGCCATCGGCCTCGCGGTCGATGCGGTCCAGTTCCTCGCCCATCGACCGGCCGGTCGCGGTCATGCAATCCTCGTGGATCAGGCCGGCCTTGCGCAGTTCCTTCATCACCACCGGAATGCCACCGGCATCATAGAGATCCTTGGCGACGTACTGGCCGCCCGGTTTCAGGTCGACGAAATAGGGCGTGTCGCGGAAGATGTCGCAGACGTCCTGCAGGAAAAAGTCGATGCCGGCCTCGTGCGCGATGGCGGGCAGGTGCAGCCCGGCATTGGTCGACCCGCCGGTGCAGGCGACGACGCGGGCGGCGTTTTCCAGCGACTGGCGCGTGACCACGTCGCGGGCGCGGATGTTCTTTTCCAGCAGATTCATCACCGCCTGCCCGGAGGCCTCGGCATACTGATCGCGCGACTCATAGGGCGCGGGCATGCCCGAGCTGTTCATCAGCGCCAGCCCGATCGCCTCGGAGACGCAGGCCATGGTGTTTGCGGTGAACTGACCGCCACAGGCCCCGGCACTGGGGCAGGCGACGCGTTCCAGCATGTCCAGGGCGGCATCCGACATCGAGCCGTTCTGGTGCCGGCCCACGGCCTCGAACATGTCCTGAACGGTCAGGTCGCGGGTGCGGAAATCCTCGGGGATCTCATCGACCTGGGGGGCCTTGCCCGGCAGGATCGAACCACCATAGATGAAGACCGACGGCGTGTTCAGCCGCACCATGGCCATCATCATGCCGGGCAGCGACTTGTCACAGCCCGCCAGGCCGACCAGCGCGTCATAGCAATGGCCGCGCATGGTCAGTTCGACCGTGTCGGCGATGGCTTCGCGGCTGGCCAGCGAACTGCGCATGCCCTCATGGCCCATGGCGATGCCGTCGGTGACGGTGATGGTGGTAAACTCGCGCGGCGTGCCCGCCGCCGCCTTGACCCCCAGCTTGACCGCCTGGGCCTGGCGGTTCAGCGAGATGTTGCAGGGCGCGGCTTCGTTCCAGCAGGTGGCGACACCGACCAGCGGCTGATGAATTTCGGTGTCGCTGATGCCCATCGCATAGAGATAGGACCGGTGCGGCGCGCGTTCGGGGCCTTCGGTGACGTGGCGGCTGGGCAGTTTGGTCTTGTCGAACGGGCGCTTGAGCATGGCGGGTCTCCGGTAAACTTGCTGGCGTCGGGAATAGCCTTGCACCCGCACGTGTACAAGGGCCAAGGCGATGCTGCGCGGTTGCCGGGCGCTTGAATTCGCCCGGTGCAGTGCTTACCGTCAAACCGCCGCCGGGACCGGGCATTCCTGCGCAAGACACGCCATATCCGCAGAACCGAGGACCGGGTGATGGAACCCACATTGTTTTCCTTTATCTGGAAGTATTCCAGACGCCAGCAACTGATGTTGCTGCTGGTCACGCTGGTCACCTTTCCGTTCCTCTATGCCTCGCTGGAACTGCCCAAGATGATCATCAACGACGCCATTGGCGCCTCGACGGCGGTGGTTGATCTGTGGGGGGTCGAACTGACCCAGGTGCAGTATCTGATGCTGCTCTGTTTCGCCTTTCTGGCTACCGTGATCGTGGCCGGGCTGATGAAGATGCGGGTCAACACGATGAAGGGCGTTCTGTCGGAACGCCTGTTGCGGCGGCTGCGCTATCAGCTGATCAGCCGGATGATGCGGTTTCCGCGGCCCTATTTCCGCAACACCAGCCAGGGCGAGCTGGTGTCCATGGTCACCTCCGAGGCCGAGCCCATGGGCGGGCTGATGGGTGATGCGGTGGCGCAGCCGGCGTTCCAGTTCGGCCAGATGATGACCATCGTGGTGTTTCTGTTCATGCAAAGCGTCTGGTTCGGGCTGGCCAGTATCGCGCTGATCCCGCTGCAGGCCTGGCTGATCCCGCGTCTGCAGCGCCAGATCAACCTGCTGAACAAGGATCGCATCAAGGAAATCCGTCACCTGTCCAGCGAGATCGGCGAAAGCGCGGCCGGGATCAGCGATCTGCGTGCCAATGGCGGCTGGCGCTATCGGCTGGCGATGTTGACCGACCGGCTGGGCCGGCTGTTCGAGATCCGGTTTCAGATCTATCAGAAAAAATTCTTTATGAAGTTTCTGAACAACACGATCACCCAGATGACGCCTTTTGCGTTCTATCTGGTCGGCGGCTATCTGGCGATCAAAGGCGAGATCACGGTCGGGGCGCTGGTGGCGGCAATCGCCGCCTACAAGGACCTGTCCAGCCCGTGGAAGGAGTTGCTGACCTATTACAACCAGGTTCAGGACATGAGCCTGCGCTGGGAGATCGTCACCGAACGCTTTGCCCCGCGCGGGATGATCGACGAGAAACTGTTCGAGGGCGAACCCGAAGAAATGCCGCGCCTACAGGGCGAGATTGCCATCAAGGACGTGACCGTGCGCGACAGCGACGGCAACACGGTGCTGGAAGATATCTCGCTGACCATTCCCCGGGGGGCGCGGGTGGCCATTCAGTGCAACAGTGCCGTCGAGCGCGCGGCCTTTGCGCATCTGATGACCCGCGAACTGCTGCCGGTGCGTGGCCATGTGACGCTGGCCGGTCACCGGCTGGACGAACTGCACCAGGCGGTGATCGCCGCACGGGTCGGCTATGCCCATTCGCGGCCCTATCTGTTTGACGGCACGCTGGGCGAAAACCTGATGATGCCGCTGAAGATCAAGCCGCAATCGGTGCTGTACGACCCGAATGGCAGGAATCATCGGGCCAGCGAGGCACAGCGTTCGGGCAACAGCACCGATGTGCTGGACGCAAACTGGGTCGATCCCGGGCTGGCGGGGCTGACGGATGGCGACGACATCCGCGACTGGTGGTTCCAGCTGGTCGGCGCGATGGGGGTTGACGAGATGCTGTTCCGCCGCACGATCCGGTCGCGTTTTGATCCTGCCAAGAACCCCAAACTGGCCCGCGACATCGTCGCGCGGCGTCCCGAGATTTACGACCGCCTCAAGGCAAAAGGCCTGGATTCGGTGGTGCACCGGTTCGAGCCGGATCAGTTCAATCCGGCAATTCCCCTGGGCGGCAACCTGCTGTTCGCGGCCCCGATCCGCAATATCAGCCAGCAGGCGCTGGCCGAGGACGGCGCGTTCATCCGCATGTTGCGTGACCAGGGGCTGGCTGAGCAGGGGTTGGAAATCAGCCAGGCGGTGATGGAAATTCTGTGCCAGACATTTGGCCGCGACGGTATCGATCACCCGTTGTTCCGTCGTCTGGGCATGGAAGACGAGATGTATCTGCGCCTGACGGACATCGCGCGCAAACGCAGCCAACAGGGCAAGGACGCGCTCAGCCAAGAGGAATGCGCGCTGCTGATGACCGTGCCCTTCCTGCTGACCGCAGAACAGATCGGCGCCAGCTTTCCGGACCAGTTCAAGGACCGCATTCTGGAACTGCGAAAAACCAAGGCTGCTGAGTTGCGCCGCCACATGCAGGGCAAATTCGTGGCGGTCGAGCCCGATGTCTATGTCCCGCGCCTGACCGTGCTCGAAAACGCGATCTATGGCCGGGTGTCGATGACGGCCGGCGCCAAGGCGGACGCGGTCGAGGATGTCGTGGCCGAGGTCTTTGCAGAAAACGGGCTGCGCCAGCGCGTGTCCTCGATCATGTACGATCTGCCCACCGGTCTGGGCGGCACCAACCTGCCGACGGTGTTTCAGGAACGCGCCGCCTTCAGCCGCGCCGCGATCAAGCGCCCGGATATCCTGATCATCGACAAGGCGCTGGCCAGCCACGACAGCGACAGCCGCGCCAAAACCCGCCGAAAACTGCGCGAACTGCTGCCGGACACCACGATGATCTTCATGGAGGACCGGTTCGGGCATCCCGAGGCCTATGACATGTTCGTGGAAATCGAGAACGGTCGCATCGACGGGGTGGCCCGGGCCGAGGCCGAGGACCGCACCAGCGGCAGCGATCTGCGCCGCAAGCAAAAGGCCATAGCCGATACCGATCTGTTCGCCGGTTTGGATGCCCGCAACCAGCGCCTGCTGGCCTTCGGGGCGCAATGGTACACGGCCGAGCCCGGCGAAATGGTCTTTGCCAACGGCCAGCCCCCGGACGCGGCCTATCTCTGCCTTGAAGGCACCGCCGAACTGCGCTGGCCGGAGCGGCCCAAAGAGGACCCACCGGTGTCGATCGTCGAACCCGGGCGTCTGATCGGCGATCTGTCAATCATCACCAACGAGCCGCGGCAGCTGGACCTGATCGCGGTCGGCCGCACGCGGTTTCTGCGCCTGGCGGCCGAAGATCTGCGCGACGTGATCGAAAATGATACGACGGTGGCGACCCAGTTGCTGCGCACGGTGGCGGGCAATCTGGTCGACGTGGCGCGGGTGCTGGGACAATCCGACATCGATTTCAGGGATATAACCGGCGGGGCCGGCCGCCCCGAGGCGCTGGACAGGATCATGGACGAGTTGGATGGTTGACTCTGCGTATCGGGCCCACGAACTGCTGGTCGCCCCGGCCCGGCACCGGCCACAATTGTGGCGGCTGGGCGCTGGACTGATCGTCGCGGCGGCTATTGCCATCGCGCTCAGCCGGGTAGCGCATGACCTGGTAGGGGTTCTGGCACCCGATCTCTTTGCCGTGGGCACCCAGGATTACGACCTGGGCAACAGCCCGGCGTCGCTGTTGTTGCTGCTGGGCAGTTTCGGTTTCGTCATCTTTGGCGTCATGGTCGCCGCGCGCGTGGTGCAGCATCGTGATCCGCTGGGACTGATCGGACCGCTGCCGCTGGCGCTGCACCAGTTTTGGCGGGTGTTGCGCCTGCTCCTGGTGGTCGGGGGGCTGGTGCTGCTGCTGCCGCCCTATGACATGGGAACGGCGCTGCACCGAAACCTTCAGCCGACGCTGTGGCTGATGCTGTTGCCATTGTCGCTGCTGGCGGTGCTGATCCAGACCGCGGCCGAGGAAATCCTGTTCCGCGGCTATATCCAGCAGACCCTGGCGGCGCGGTTCAACTGCCCGCTGGTCTGGATGCTGGCGCCGGCGGTGATCTTTGCATTGGGGCATTACATGCCGGCCGAGGCGGGCGAAAACGCACTGCTGATTACCCTGTGGGCGGGCTTCTTCGGATTGATGACCGCGGATCTGACGGCACGGGCGGGCACGTTGGGACCGGCCATCGCGGTGCATCTGTTCAATAACGTCATCGCATTACTGATTGTCGCCCTGCCTGACAGCCTGAGCGGGCTGGCTCTGTTCACCGTGCCGTTTTCCATGTCCGACACCGCCGGGTTGCGCGACTGGCTGGCCGTGGATCTGGCGACAATGGCCGTCAGTTGGCTGGCGGCACGGGTTGCCATCCGGCGCTGATTGCATTTCTGTGCCTGCACGCTTATTTCAGCCCGCAGACCTGCCAGCAGAGGCACCGCTATGAACTGGATCACCAACTACGTCAGACCACGGATCAACTCGATCTTTTCGCGTCGCGAAGTGCCCGAGAACCTGTGGCAGAAATGCGAAGAATGCGGCACCATGCTGTTTCATCGTGAGCTTTACGAGAATCTGAACGTCTGCACCAATTGCGGACACCACATGGTCATTTCGCCACGCGACCGGTTCAAGGCGCTGTTTGACGGCGGCGTCTTTGCCGAGATCGCCGTGCCGGAGCCGATCGCCGATCCGCTGCATTTCCGCGACCAGAAGAAATATCCCGACCGGATGAAGGCCGCGCAGAAGGACACCGGCGAGAAAGAGGCGATGCTGGTTGCCACCGGCGATATCGGACGCACGCCGATCGTGGCGGTGGCGCAGGATTTCAGCTTTATGGGCGGATCAATGGGGATGTATGTCGGCAACGCCATCGTCGCCGCCGCCCAGGAGGCGGTCAAGCTCAAGCGCCCGTTGATCCTGTTTTCTGCCGCCGGCGGCGCCCGCATGCAGGAGGGCATCCTGAGCCTGATGCAGATGCCGCGCAGCACCGTCGCGGTGCAGATGCTGAAAGAGGCCGGTCTGCCCTATATCGTGGTTCTGACCCACCCGACCACCGGCGGGGTCACCGCGTCCTATGCGATGCTGGGCGATGTGCATATCGCCGAACCCAACGCGCTGATCTGCTTTGCCGGTCCGCGGGTGATCGAGCAGACCCTCGGCGAACGGCTGCCCGACGGATTTCAGCGCGCCGAATACCTGCTGGATCACGGCATGCTCGACCGGGTGACGCCGCGCACCGAAATGCGCGCCGAACTGATCCGGATCACGCGCATGCTGTTGAACCTGCCGCCTGCGGTGCAGGGCGAATTGCCTGCCCCGGACAGCGCGACGGACGAAAAGTCCGTCGCCGAAACCGCCGGGACCGAAACAGCCAAGCAGCCCGCCGCCGCAGTGCCGCCCGGCAGGAAATGAACGCGGCGACTTCGGACGTCATCCTGCAGCGGATGATGGCCCTGCATCCAAAGATCATCGATCTGACGCTGGACCGGGTCTGGCGTCTGCTCGCGGCGCTGGGCAATCCCCAGGACGATCTGCCGCCGGTGATCCACATCGCCGGAACCAACGGCAAGGGTTCGACCCTGGCGATGATCCGCGCCGGGATCGAGGGCGCGGGCCTGACCGCACACGCCTACACCAGCCCGCATCTGGCGCGGTTCCACGAACGGATCCGGGTGGCGGGACAGCTGATCGACGAACCGGCGCTGACCGCGGTTCTGGATGAATGCTACAGGACCAATGGCAGCGACCCGATCACCTATTTCGAGATCACGACCTGTGCCGCCTTGCTGGTCTTTGCACGGGCCGATGCGGATTTCACCCTGCTCGAGGTCGGGTTGGGCGGGCGGTTGGATGCCACAAACGTGCTGCCCAAGCCTCGGTTGACGGTGATCACGCCGATCTCGATCGATCACGAGCAATATCTCGGCGACACGCTGGGCAAGATCGCCTTTGAAAAGGCCGGGATCCTGAAACGCGGCGTGCCCTGCGTCGTGGCGCCGCAACCCGAAGAAGCGATGGACGTGATCGAAGACGTCGCCAGCCGGCTTGCCGCGCCGCTGCTGGTGCATGGGCAGCACTGGCATGTGACAGAAGAGCGCGGGCGGCTGGTCTTTCAGGACGAAACCGGGCTGCGCGATCTGCCGTTGCCAAACCTGTTGGGACCGCACCAGATCGTCAATGCCGGAACGGCGCTGGCGGCGCTGCGTCATCTGCAGCTGGGCGATGCCGCCTACGAGGCCGCGGTGAAACGCGCCGACTGGCCGGCGCGGATGCAGCGCCTGACCGGCGGGCCGCTGGCCCAGGCCGCGCCGCAGGCCGAGCTGTGGCTGGATGGCGGTCACAATCCGGCCGCCGGTCTGGCGCTGGCCACGGTTCTGGACGGTCTGCCGCAGCGCCCGACCCGGCTGATCTGCGGGATGCTGAACAGCAAGGATATCGGCGGCTACCTGGGGCCGCTGGCGACGCATGTGCAGAGCCTGACCGCCGTGCCGATCCCGGGCGAGGAAAACAGCCTGACAGCGCAAGAAACGGCCGAGGCCGCGCGGGCGGCCGGAATGCAGGCCGATACCGCCGACACGGTGACAGACGCCCTGCGCGCCATCGTCGCGGCCGAACCCCGCAGCCGCGTTCTGATCTGCGGATCGCTCTATCTGGCGGGGGCGGTGCTGCGCGAGAACGGCTGAAAGACGGCGGAGGCAACCGCAACTCTGCAGGCTGCAAGCGGTGCGGCGCCTTTCAGCGCCCCCAGTCTTCGGCCTGCATCTCGCGCAAGCGGCTGGCGCTGCGTTCGAATTCGAACGTGCCTTCGCCTTCGACATACAGCATTTCCGGCTCGGCGGCGGCAGATGCGATCAGCCGCACCTTGGCCTCGTAGAGCGCATCGATCAGGGTGACGAACCGGCGCGCCTCGTTGAAGTTCTGGCGCGACAGGCGCGGGATGTCCTCGAGCACCAGAACCCGGACCGCATCGGCCAGGGCCAGATAATCCGCCGGACCCAACGTGGTGCCGCACAGATCGTAAAAGGTGGCCCGCGCGACGCCGTTGCGAAAGGCGGGAACGGTGACATTGCGCTTGTTGACCTGCAGGACCAACGGCTCGGCGGGACCGCCGGCCAGATCCTGCCAGACGGAGCGGATAGCCGCCCGCGCGGCCGGTCCAATCGGGGTGAAATAGACCGGACTGCCCTGCAGCCGGTTCTGCCGGTAATCGGTTGAACTGCTCAGTTCGTGCACCACCATGCGCGCCTTGATCAGGTCGATGAACGGCAGGAAAAGCTGGCGGTTCAGCCCGTCCTTGTACAGATCGTCGGGTACCCGGTTCGAGGTGGTCACCACCACCACGCCGGCATCGAACAGCTTTTGAAACAGCCGCCCGACGATCATCGCGTCGGTGATGTCGGTGATCTGCATCTCGTCAAAGGCCAGCACCCGCGCCGAGGCGATCACCTGATCGGCAACCGGGGCCAGCGCATCCTTTGCGCCGGCCTTGCGGGCCGCGTGCATGGCGGCGTGGATTTCCTGCATGAAGGCGTGGAAATGCACGCGCCGGGCGGTGACGTCCTGCAGCGACTCGACGAACAGGTCCATCAGCATGGATTTGCCGCGCCCGACACCGCCCCACAGATACAACCCCTTGACCGGTTCCGGTGCCTTGCGGAACAGGCCGCGCTTGACCGGGGTGTTCAGATCAGATGCGATACGGGCGAATTCCGGCAGCACCGCCTGCTGAACCGGATCGGGTCGCAGGGTCCCGTCGGTGACCCGTGCGGTATAAAGCTGGCTGGCACGACTGCTCATGCAAAAGCCATAGCGTGCGCGGCACGGTGTGAAAAGCGGGCAGATCGCGCCAATCCCATCAACACCCGTGATGTGATGCCGCAGATCTGCTGATTTGATATTTTCCAGATTTATATTAACCTGTGAACTTGTTCTTCCGGAGCGACCAAATGACCCCCAACGCCCGCCTGTTTACGCCCGTGCTGATCGTCGGATCGGCGATCATCCTGGTCAGTTTCGCGATCCGTGCCTCTTTTGGCGTTTTCCAGATTCCCGTGGCCGAGGAATTCGGCTGGTTGCGCACCGAATTCTCGTTGGCCATCGCCATCCAGAACCTGGCATGGGGTTTCGGGCAGCCGCTTTTCGGTGCGCTGGCCGAGCGGATCGGCGATCGCAAGGCGATCGTGATCGGTGCCGTGGTCTATGCCGCGGGGCTGGTGCTGACGGCGCAGTCGATGACGCCGCTGGAGCACCAGGCCTATGCCTGGCTGGTTGGGTTCGGCATCGCCGGGACCGGATTCGGTGTGATCCTGGCGGTGGTGGCGCGGGCCTCCAGCGACGCCAACCGCTCGATGTCACTGGCCATCGTCACGGCAGCCGGCAGCGGCGGGCAGGTCGTCGGTGCCCCACTGGCGGAATGGCTGATGGGCTTTCTGTCCTGGCAACAGGTCTTTCTGGTCTTTGCGGCGGGCATTCTGGCGATGATCCTGACCTTGCCGTTGATGCGCGCGCCGGCGCCGGATGCGGAGGCGACCGGCCATACCCCGCCCGTGGACGGCATGGGCAAGGCATTGTCCCGCGCGTTACGCGACCCCAGTTTCAGCCTGATCGCCCTGGGATTCTTTAGTTGCGGCTATCAACTGGGCTTTGTCACGGCGCATTTTCCGGCCTTTGTGACCGAACTGTGCGGCCCGATCCAGCCGGGCGGGGTGCTGCACGGTATCGGCATCACCACCACATCGGCACTGGGCGCTGTTTCGATTTCCCTGATCGGCGTCGCCAACATTGCCGGAACCCTGGCCGCCGGCTGGGCCGGCAGCCGGTTTTCCAAGAAATACCTGCTGTCCGGTATCTATGTCGCGCGAACCCTGGTGGCGGCCCTGTTCATCCTGTTGCCCATTACTCCTGTCTCGGTGATCCTGTTTTCCGTGTCCATGGGGGCGCTGTGGCTGGCGACGGTGCCGCTGACCTCGGGGCTGGTGGCGCAGATCTACGGGCTGCGATATATGGGCACGCTGTATGGCATCGTGTTTCTCAGCCACCAGATCGGCAGTTTCGTCGGCATCTGGCTGGGCGGGCGGATGTACGATCTCTATGGCGGTTACGAACTGGTCTGGTGGATCGGCGTCGGGGTCGGCGCCCTCAGCGCCATCGTGCACCTGCCGATCCGCGAGCGCCCGTCCGCCAGCGTGTTGGCCTGATCAGGCGCCCGCCTGCCACCGGTCCAGGATATGGCGGCCCGTCATCAGGTCCAGATGCGCACCGCCGCCATTCTTGAACAGGGTGATCTCGTCGTCTGATTGCCGGGCAAACGCCGCCAGATCGTAGAAATCCGCAATCAGATCATCGCGCTGGATTACGCCCTGATCCAGCGGGATCTGGATTTCGCCGATATGGCCGATGGTGGTGTCGAAACTGTCGACAAACAGGCGCGACCGGATCAGGGCGGTGTCATCGGCCTCGCGCATGTCGGGACGATAGGCGCCGATCAGGTTCAGATGCTGACCCGGGCGCAGCCAGTCACCGCGGATCACCGGCGTCGTTGACATGGTGGCGCAGATGATGATGTCGGCGGCCTGCACGGCCTGTTGCAGGTCCCGCGCCACGGTCACGCCGGGTTTGCCGGCGGCCAGGGCCTGGGCCTTGGCGCGGGTGCGGTTCCACAGGGTGATCCGGGCCTCGGGAAATCCGGTGGCAAAGGCATCGCACAGACCGCCGCCAACGGTGCCCGTGCCGACGATCAGGATGTCGCGGCTGTCGGGCCGCGCCAGCCGGCGCGCCGCCAACAGGCTGTCGCCGACGGTCTTCCACTTGGTGACAAGGTGAAAGTCGATCAGGGCCGACAGGGTGCCGTCGTCATCGCCATAAAGGCACATCGCGCCGTTGACCATCGGTTTGCCGGCCTGGGGATTGCCGGGAAAGATGGTCGCGGTCTTGACCGCCATCCCCAACCCGTCGATCCAGGCCGCGCGCGACAGCAGCGTGTCCGGACCGCGATAGAGGAACGTGTCGCTGATCTCGGCCCGGGGCAGGTCATGGCCCCGCGCCAGTGCTTCGGTCAGCTCGATCCAGTCCAGATTGGCCTCGCCTGCGTCAAAGGAAATGATGGGGATTGTCATGCGGCCTCGGCCTCGGTCAGCAGGCCCTGCGCCACCAGCCGGTCGGCCCAGCCTTGCGGGCCGTCAAACAGGTGGGTCTGCCAGCCGCGGTCGGCGGCGATGGCGATATTGTCGGCCCGGTCATCGGTGAACAGCAACGCGCCGGGATCGATGCCGCAATCGGTTTCGACGATCTCGTAAATCCGCGGGTCTGGTTTGATCACCTTGAGATGGCCCGAGATATACTGGCGGTCGAAATCATGCAGAAACGGGTAATGCGTGGCCGCGAAATCGAAACTCTGGATGCCGAAATTGGTCAGTGAAAAAACCGGTACCGATTTGCGGCGCAAGGCGTGCAACAGACGCACAGATCGTGAAATGCGGGGTTGCGCCAGTTCGATCCAGCGATCGTGCCACATGCGGATCTCGGCGCGCCAGTCGGGATAGGCCTCGGCCGTGGCATAGATCGTGTCCCGGAAATGCCCGCCCTTGTCGACCCGGTCATTCATGCCGTGCAGATCAACGGTGGCAAACATCGCGCGCCGCCGCTCGGCCCCGATCACCCGGTCATAGAACCGTTCGGGCTGCCATTCGATCAGCACGTTTCCGATGTCGAACACCACCGCCTGTGGTTGCATGCGTGCAGTCCCCTGTCGTTATGGCCTGTGATTTGCGGCGTTATCCGGCGCGGGCCGCGGCGCGGATTTCCCGTTCCAGAGCATTCAGAAAACGGGAGCGGTCGGCCTTTGTAAACCCCTTGCCGCTGCCGCCTGCGCCCAGCGGGTTGGCGGCGCGCAGATCGGCCATCAGGTCGCGCATCGCCAGTTGCTGGCCGATATTGGCGGCGGTGAACGCCTCGCCATTGTGGCGCAGCACCCGTGCGCCCGTGGCGACACATTTCGCCGCCAGAGGGATGTCGCCGGTGACCACCACGTCGCCGGCACCGCAGCGTTCGGCGATCCACATATCAGCCAGATCCGGCCCCTCGGCGACGATCACGTTTTCCACCAGCGGGTTGGCCGAAGGCCGCAATCCGCCATTGGACACCACGAACATGCGCATCCTGTGCCGCGTCGCCACGCGCTCGGCCTCGGCCTTGACCGGACAGGCGTCGGCGTCGATATAAAGCGCGCCCAACGCGCCTAGGCCCATAGCGCCTGGGCGTGAAAGGCGATGTGATCCTCGATGAACGAGGACACGAAGAAATAGCTGTGATCATAGCCCTTTTGCAGCCGCAGGGTGGCGGGCTGACGGCGTTCGGCTATGGCGCTGGCCAGCGCCTCGGGGCGCAACAGGTCGATGAACTGGTCATCGCTGCCGGTGTCGATCAGCATCGGGCCGTCAAAACCCCTGTCGCGCATCATAACGCTGGCATCGTGGCGCTGCCACGCCGCCTCGTCCGGGCCCAGATAGGCGGTCAGCTGCTTGCGGCCCCAATCCGAAGCGGTGGGATTGCAGATCGGCGAAAAGGCCGAGACCGAGCGGAACCGCCCCGGCAGGTTCATCGCCAGGGTCAGCGCGCCATGCCCGCCCATCGAATGTCCGGTGATCGCCTGCCGGTTGCTGTCGATGGCGAAATTCTGGGCCAGCAGCGCGGGCAGTTCCTCGGCCACATAGTCCCACATCTGGAAATGCGGCGTCCAGGGCGACTGGGTGGCGTTGACATAGAACCCGGCGCCCTGTCCCAGGTCGAAATCGCCGTCATCGGCCACGTCGGGGCCGCGCGGCGAGGTGTCGGGAAAGACCAGCGCGATCCCGTGATCGGCGGCCCATCCCTGGGCGCCCGCCTTGGTCATGGCGTTTTCGTGGGTACAGGTCAGGCCAGACAGATACCACAACACCGGCACCGGACCGTCCTTGGCTTCGGGCGGCAGGAACAGGCCAAATGTCATGTCGCACCGACAGGCGGCAGAACTGTGGGTATAGACCCCCTGGATGCCGTCAAAGCACTTGTTTTCTGAAACCGTTTGCATGCTGATCCCCTTTCGATGTCAGTTCCGGGCTATCGGCCCTTGGCCGCCGCGTCCAGAGCCGGTGCCCGCTCGGCGGCGATTTTGCCACGCCCGCCCTATAATTGCCCGACCCAGGCCATGATCACCGGCACGGTCAGGATGCTGAAACCCGTCGAGAACAGGATCGCCGCCGAGACCCGGTGCGGCGCGACCCCATAGTGCTGGGCCAGCATATAGACGTTGCCCGCGACCGGCATGGCGGCGGCCGAGATCACGATGATCGCCGAATAGGGATCGAGCGGAATTACCAGCAAAACCGCAACCCCGACGGCCACCGGATGCAGGACCAGCTTGCACAGGGTCAGCCAGCCGGCGATCTGTACCCGCTCGGCGGATTTGCTGGCCAGTGACGCGCCGATGGCGAACAGCGCACCGGGCGTTGCGGCATTGCCGAGAATGGCCAGGAAATCGTTCATCGGCTCGGGGATTGGCAAGGTCAGGGCCGACCAGCCCAGCCCCAGAACGATCGACACGATCATCGGATTGCGCACCAGACCGCCGGCGATGGTGCGCAGGATGCTCAGGCTCATGCGGCCGTCGCGGGCGCCGTTGATCAGGATCACGATCAGGCTGGAGAACACGATCAGGTCGGTGGCCAGTACCAGCATCATCGGGCCGATCGAGGCTTCGCCGAACAGCATGACGAACATCGGCAGGCCCAGAAAGCCGACATTGCCGATCACCGCGCATTGCGCCTCGATCGCGGCGGTGGGCACGTCCAGCCGACGCAGAAAGCCGACAGCGGTGGCGATGCCATAGACCACCAGGCTGCCACAGAGGTACCCGGTGATCAGGCGACCGTCGAACACTTCGGCCAGACGCAGGTTGGCGGCAAAGCGGAACAGCATCGCCGACAGGGCAAAGTAAAAGACGAACTTGGTCAGATAGGCGGTCGCTTCTTCCGAGAAGAAACGCGTGCGCCCGGCGCAATAGCCGATGCCGATGATCGCAAAGAACGGCAGGGTGCGCAGGAAAATCTCGACCATGAAACAGGGTTATCCGCCCGGGGGCCGCGCCGCAAGCGCCTAGCCGGACCCGATCAGTATGCCCGCCGCCAGCACCAGAGCCCCGCCCAGAACCACCTGAAAGGCGGCGCGAAAGAATGGCGTCTCCATGTATTTGTTCTGAATCCAGGCAATGGCCCACAATTCGAAGAACACGATGATAAAGGCGATGGTGGTGGCGGTCCAGAAATCGGGAATCAGATAGGGCAGGGCGTGGCCCAGGCCGCCGATCGTGGTCATCACACCCGAGGCCAGACCGCGTTTCATCGGCGATCCGCGCCCCGAGATCTCGCCATCATCCGACGCAGCCTCGGTAAAGCCCATCGAGATGCCCGCCCCGACCGACGCGGCGACCCCGACCAGAAATGTCGTCCAGGTGTCCTGGGTGGCAAAGGCCGTGGCAAAGATCGGCGCCAGCGTCGACACGGATCCGTCCATCAGCCCGGCCAGCCCGGGCTGCACCCAGGTCAGGACGAACTGGCGGTGCGCCGTGGCGTCTTCGCGGGCGCGGGTGTCCTCGTCCAGATGCGCCTCGATCAGATCGTTCGCGGTGTTCTGATGTCCGGCCTCGGCTGCGGCGAGATCGCCCAGCAACTGGCGGGTGGCTGCATCCGTGGTCCGCGCGGCGGCGGCCAGGTAAAATCGTTCGGCATCGCGCTCCATCGCCTCGGCCTCTTCGCGGATCCGTTCGATCCCGA
The DNA here is from genome assembly GCF_042687825.1 of Sedimentitalea sediminis. Taxonomy (NCBI): domain Bacteria; kingdom Pseudomonadati; phylum Pseudomonadota; class Alphaproteobacteria; order Rhodobacterales; family Paracoccaceae; genus Sedimentitalea; species Sedimentitalea sediminis. The sequence continues at coordinate 55,407 of NZ_JBHUQE010000011.1, forward strand.
GATTTTCGACCAGCCAGACCGGGCGGCGATTGTAATACCCGGCCACGTGCTCGCGGCGAATAAGCGGGATCGTCGGGCCGAAACGCTGCTCGTGCAGTTCGATCAGGCGGGCGCGGTGCTGATCCTCTTCGGCGGCCATGCCGTCGAACAATTTGGCGCTGGCCGGATAATCGGCGCGCAGGGTTTCGGCGTAACCGCGATAGATGCGGGCGTCATCCTCCTCGGACGATATGGCCAATGCGATGATTTCCTGCTCGGTCAGATCGCGGAACCGTTTGCGTTGGGACAGAAAGCGCATGCGAACCCTCATGATTGTTCCGGGTGTACACATAACCGGTGGCGGGCGAATGACAAGCGAGGACGGGATGAGTGTTGTTGAAACTGAACTAATCGGTTTATATTTCGATGCCGACCCAATCCGACGGAGTCCCGATGAATCAGTCTGCTACAATCCGGCGTACAGGGCGCAAGTTCGAACAGGTGCTGCAAGGTGCGCGTCAGGTGTTTCTGGCGGACGGGTTCGAAGGCGCCAGCGTCGATGACATTGCGCGGGCGGCGGGGGTGTCCAAGGCCACGCTCTACAGCTATTTCCCGGACAAGCGGCTCTTGTTCGTCGAGGTGGCCACCACGGAATGCCAACGGATGGCGGCCCGGACGCTGGATCTGATCGACGACAGCGCCCCGCCGCGCCAGGTGCTGACCATCGCCGCCAGCCAGATCGTGCCCTTCGTGCTGTCGGAATTCGCGCAGCAGGTGTTTCGAATCTGCGTTTCCGAGCGCGAGCGTTTTCCGGAACTGGGCCGCGCGTTTTATGCCAGCGGACCGGAAATGGGCCGCGCCAGACTGGCCGAGTATCTCGGGTTGGCGGCCGGGCGCGGTGAACTGGCGATCGAGGATATCGAACTGGCGGCCGAACAATTTTCGGAATTGTGCAAGACCCGGCTGTGGATTCGCGCGGCCCTGGGCATCCAGACCGACTTTTCCAGGGCCGAGATCGATCTGGTGGTGAAAAACGCGGTCGAAACCTTTATGGCGCGCTACGGCGTCTGACGGCCGGCGCCGGCGCCGCCGCGCACGGGGGCAGAACCGGGATCAGTCGATGCGGCGCACCTGAATCTGGTTGCCCTCGCCACGGCGGGTTTCAAACAGTTTCAGCGTTGCGATCAGGTCGCTCAGCTTGCGTTTGCCATAGCTGCGCGTGTCGAAATCCGGGTTGGCGGCAGTGATATACTGGCCGATCTGGCCCAGCGTGAACCACTCGTCCTCTTGGTCGATTGCGTCCATCGCCCGGATCACCAGCTTGGTGGGGTCCTCCAGCGATGTATGCGCTTCGGGCGGTTCGCCATCCTTTTGCGGCCGGGGTTTGCCGCGCGTGGGTTCCGGGATCAGGTTCTCGACATAGATGAAGCGCTTGCACGCCTTCACGAAGGCCGCCGGGGTCTTGCGCATGCCCATGCCGAACACGTCCAGCCCCTGTTCGCGGATGCGGCTGGCCAGGCGGGTGAAATCGCTGTCCGACGAGATCAGCACGAACCCGTCGAACCGTCCCGAATGCAGGATGTCCATGGCATCAATCACCAGTGCGATGTCACTGGCGTTCTTGCCGGTCGTGTTGGCGAACTGCTGGTGCGGCACGATCGCCAGCGCGGCCAGCTTGTCCTTGGACCAGCCCTGTGGGCCGCCGCCGGCGAAATCGCCATAGATGCGCCGGATGCTGGCTTCGCCCAGCGACGCGATCTCTTCGAACATCGCTTCGGCGTATTTGGCCGAGATGTTGTCGGCGTCGATCAGGACGGCCAGCAGCGGGGGTTTTGTCGCGTTTACCATGCCCCCCCCTAGCGCAGAGCCGCCGGGCTCACAACCAGCGATACAGCACCAGCGCGTCCACCAGCCCGTTTTGCGGGTGCTGAAAGGCCCGGGGCAGGCGGCCGACAGTCTGGAACCCGGCCCGGGTCCAGATATCGATGGCGCGTGTGTTGGTCTCGACCACGAAATTGAATTGCATGGCCCGGAACCCGGCCGCGCGGGCGGTGTCCAGCGCGTGATCCAGCATCGCCCGGGCGATGCCACGGCCGCGCGCCGCCGGGCCGGTGACAAAGCCGCAATTGCAGACATGCGCGCCGCCGCCCTGTTGGTTGGTCTTCAGGTAGTAGCTGCCCAGAGGCTGTCCGCCGGCCTCGGCCAGCCAGACGCCGTGATCGGCCCCGGTCCAATAGGCCAAGGCATCGGCCCGGTCGATGTCTGGCCGGATCGCATAGCTGTCGCCGGCGCGAAACGCCGGTCGCAGCATGTCCCACAGCGCGTCGTCGTCATCGGCCGTGGCCGGGCGCAGGTCGACCGCGCCCGAACCGCTCAATATTGCACCACGGCGCGGATGGATTTGCCCGCATGCATCAGGTCGAACCCCTTGTTGATGTCCTCCAACCCCATCGTGTGGGTGATCATCGGGTCGATCTCGATCTTGCCGTCCATGTACCAGTCGACGATCTTGGGTACGTCGGTGCGGCCGCGCGCGCCGCCAAAGGCGGTTCCCCGCCAACTGCGCCCGGTGACCAGCTGAAAGGGCCGGGTGCTGATCTCGGCCCCTGCCGGCGCGACGCCGATGATGACGCTTTCGCCCCAGCCCTTGTGGGCGGATTCCAGCGCCGTGCGCATCACGTCGACATTGCCGGTGGCATCAAAGGTGTAATCGGCGCCGCCCCGTGTCAGATCGACCAGATGCGCCACCAGATCGCCGGTTACTTCGGTCGGGTTGACGAAATCGGTCAAGCCGAAATGCCGGGCCATCTCGACCTTGCCCGGGTTCAGATCGACGCCGACGATCTGGTCGGCCCCGGCCAGACGCAGACCCTGGATCACGTTCAGCCCGATGCCGCCCAGACCAAAGACGATGGCGCGTGAACCGATCTCGACCTTGGCGGTGTTGATCACCGCGCCGATGCCGGTGGTGACGCCGCAGCCGATGTAACAGATCTTGTCGAACGGCGCGTCTTCTCTGACCTTGGCCAGCGCAATCTCGGGCAGCACCGTGTGGTTGGCAAAGGTCGAACAGCCCATGTAATGCAGGATCGGCGTGCCATCCAGCATCGAGAACCGGCTGGACCCATCAGGCATCAGGCCCTGGCCCTGGGTCACCCGGATCGACTGGCACAGGTTGGTTTTCGGGTTCAGGCAATACTCGCATTCGCGGCATTCCGGCGTATAGAGCGGGATCACGTGATCGCCCGGCTGCACGCTGGTGACGCCCTCGCCCACTTCCAAAACCACGCCGGCGCCCTCGTGGCCCAGGATCGCCGGGAACAACCCCTCGGGGTCGGCACCCGAGCGGGTGAACTCGTCGGTATGGCACAGGCCGGTGGCCTTGATTTCGACCAGGACCTCTCCGGCGCGCGGCCCTTCCAGGTTCACCTCCATGATTTCCAGCGGTTTCCCGGCCTCCAGGGCCACGGCGGCTCGCGTGCGCATGGGCGTGTTCCTTCCTGTTCTGTCGCTGCCGAGCGTGTGCCAAGGAGGCGTGGATTTCAAGCCCCGTTGCGGCGCTCCGGCAGGGGGGGGCGAGCTTGCTTGTCCGGCCGGGGCATCGGTTTCCCGTCCTGGTGGCGTCCCGGGTTTTTTTGGTGTTGCGTCTGCCTGCAGACGATTGTGATCTCAGGGCGACGGGCAGGAACGACCGGCAGGGGCAGTGGGGCGTGTGCGCCTAGCGCATCGGGTGGCGATAGGCCTGGTGGCAGCTCAGGCAGGCCGAGACCAGTTGCGGCAGCGTCTGGCGCAGGTCGGCCAGCGACGTGGTGTCCAGGTCGCGCGCGGCGCGCTGGGCGGACTTGGCATGCCCCTTGAAGTCGCGCCACTGCGTCCAGATCTCGGGCCGGGCGCGGGACAGGGGGTCGGTATGCTGGCGGCGAAACACCGAGGGGATCCGGCCGGTGGCCGAGATCAGCGACCGGCGTGCCACCCGGGCGCGCGTCTTGTCAAAGATCGCCCGCCCGCCCATCATGTCCGACAGTGTGGTCAGCGACGCGTTGGCGCCGTTCATCGTGGCCATGCGTTTTTGTACCCCGCGATTCGCAACCTGGCTGATCTGGCCGCTCTGGCCCAGGGCCGCGGTGGCCAGAATCGCCGCGATAATCACGGCTGCTAGGCTCAGCCGGTGCGGATGGTCCGCCTGTTTCATCCTGCCTGCCCCATATCCTGCCCTGCAAACCGCTCGACTGGTCCGTTGTGGAAATTATATAGAACAAATAATGAACATTTAGCTATCGATATGACGTCCAATCGTCGAATCCTGTCTTTGTAGTTTCCGCGTCCAGCGGCGGATCGGGTGCTGCGCGCCGCATGAGGTGTGGACGAACGCCCGCTGGCCGTGGTTGCGGAACAGTCCAACATGCAGGTTATCACCTCGTTAATCCCGGCCGCATCGGCGGCCGGTCTGCAGGTTGGGCAACCGGTGCGCGATGCCCATGCCATGTGTGCCGGGCTGGTGACGCGCACCTGCAATGCGCCCGCCGAGGCGGCGTTCCTGACCGCGCTGCATCTGTTCGGTGGCGAAGAGGCCCTGCCGGGCGTGATCGACCGGATGCTGCGGCGCCACTGTGCCCGGTTGGCCGACAGGGGGCGCGGCCTGCGGATGGGAGTCATCCAGAGCGAGCCGGTGCATGCCCGCACCCGGGTCGGGCATCTGCAGGCCGGGCGCGCGGTCAACCAGCTGCTGGCGGGCAACACCGCGCTGGACGATTTGATCGGCAGGCTGGGGGCCAGGGTCGGGCCGGAGGTGATCATCCGGCGGCAGCCGGTCTCCAGCCATATTCCGAAAAACACCGCGCAGATGCTGGCCACCGTCTGGTCGGCCCCGGCGCGCGCGTCTGGCCGGCCGCTCCGCGGCCGCTGCTCATATGCGTCCCGAGCGGATCGCGCCGGAATGGTGGCTGGACGAACCCGACTGGTGCAGCGGTGTGCGCGATTACTGGGTCGTGACGACACGATCCGGGGACCGGCTGTGGCTGTTCCATGGCCATGGCGGAGCAATGTCCTCGGGCTGGTTCTGTCAGGGCAGTTTTGCCTGAGCCGTCTTGCCGGCACAGTTTCATGCCCCGAAAAGTTTTTCTGTGCGCCACAGTGCGATAATAACTCCGAGGCCATCTTGCGGGGTGCCAGACGGCACCACATCTCGGCCCGAAGATGTGCCGGGCCGAAAACCGACCGGGCTGAATGGGGACAGGAATGAACGTTGCAATGTTGATCGCTGGCTTCGCCGGCCTGGTGGTGGGTGGTGACCTGCTGGTGCGCGGCGCGGTGGTCCTGGCCCGGCGCCTGGGCATCTCGCCGATGGTCATAGGACTGACGCTGGTCGGGTTCGGCACGTCGATGCCGGAACTGGTCACCAGCCTGCAGGCGGCACTGGCCGGATCGCCCGGTATCGCCGTCGGTAACGTGGTTGGCAGCAACACCGCAAATATCCTGCTGATCATGGGGATGGCCGCACTGATCGCGCCGATGGCCGTGCAGCGCGCCGCTTTTCAGCGCGACGGTTTGTTCCTCGTACTGGCCACCGCCGCCTGTCTGGCGGTGGTTCTGAGCGGCAGCATCGGCCGGGCGGCCGGGATGGCGCTGATCGCCGGGCTGGGTGTCTATATGGGCCTTACGCTCTATCTGGACCGCGCCAGCACGGTGCGCCAGCAGGGTGCCGGGCTGGACTTGGCCGCGCCCGAACCGGGCGGGTCGGCGGTCTGGCGCGCTCTGGGCCAGTTTCTGGCCGGGCTGATCCTGACCATCGTGGCGGCGCGGTTGCTGGTCGCGGGTGCGATCAGCCTGGCCGCCGGACTGGGAGTGTCCGAGGCGGTGATCGGGGTGAGCATCGTGGCCGTCGGTACGTCGATGCCGGAACTGATCACCTCGGTGGTCGCGGCCCGCCAGCGGCAGGCCGACATCGCCTTTGGCAACGTGCTGGGCAGCAACATCTTCAATATCCTCGGTATTCTCGGCGTCACGGCGGCGGTGCATCCCCTGACCGTGCCGGCGCAAATTCTCGCTCTGGACATCTGGGTCATGACGGGCGCCACTGCTCTGCTGGTTGCGTTCGCCTGGTCCGGCTGGCGCATCAGCCGCGGCGAAGGCGCGGCGATGCTGGCGCTTTACGGGCTGTATCTGGCCTGGATGGTCCATGCCGTGACCTGAGGACATGCGTTCGAATCCGCCGCTGTCAGGTGCGGCAGGCCGCGCTTTGACGTGATCGCCCATTCCGCGCTAAGGCTTGCGGATGGACCCGCTGGCACCGCTTATCACCGCATTGCATACCGAAGGCCGACTGCGTGTCTGGTCATTGATCATCACCGTCTTCGGCGATCTGGTCCAGCACCGGGGCGGCGAGATTTCGACCGCCAGGCTGCGGGCCTTGCTGGGTCGGGTCGGGGTCGAACAGGGCACCCTGCGCACGGCCCTGTCGCGGCTGGGCAGCGACGGCTGGGTGCACAGCGAACGCAACGGGCGCACCAGTCTCTATCGGCTGAGCCGGCAGGGAATCGAGCGGTTCGCCCCGGCGACGACGCGGATCTATGCAGCGCCGCGCACAGCGCCGGTTACGAAATGGGCGGCGGTGCTTACCCTGGCCGGGACCGGCGCCCAGAGCGTTCGGATCTGCCCCGCCGACGAGGCGCCGGCGGCGGCCGATTGCCGGATCGTGGGCGATCTGGCGCAGGTTTCCGATGCCTATCGCGCCACGACGCTGAGCCCTGACCATCGTCAGGCTCTGGCGGCTTTGGCTGCCGACCTGGCGGCATTGCAGCGCCCTGTGACGACGCCGCTGGACGCGGCGGCGGCACGGCTGCTGCTGATTCACCGCTGGCGGCGCATCGTGCTGCGTTATCCCGATCCGGTGCCGGATCTGATGCCGGCGGACGCGCCGCTGACCGATCCGCGCGCCGAGGTGGCGCGCGCCTATCGCGCGCTGACACCGGCCGCCGAGGTCTGGCTGAGCCAGGCCGACGACGGTCTCAGCGCCATGCCGGATCCCGTGTCAGAGGTCGAAAATCGCTTTGGAAACATGCAACAGACTTGATTTGGCCGCATTTTAGCGCAACTCTGGCTGCATGACGATCCAACCGCCCAATCCGTTTCCCCAAGGCCCGGTTCCGGTTCAGGTGGCATTCGACCGGCGTGAATTGTCCGTGATCCTGTCGCTCTACGGTCGCATGGTGGCGGCCGGAGAATGGCGCGACTATGGAATCTCCTGCCTGCGCGATCTGGCGGTGTTCTCGGTGTTCCGGCGCACCGCTGAAAACCCACTCTATCGGATCGAAAAGCGTCCCAAGCTGCGCAACCGGCAGGGCATGTATTCGGTGGTCGGCATCGACGGACAGATCCTCAAACGCGGTGCCGATCTGAAAACCGTGCTGCGGGTGCTGGAACGCAAGCTGATCCGCGCGGTCGACTAGGCCCCGCTTGCCGGCGGCAGGCAGGGCCGCAGATGCGCGGTGACCGCACCGTCACCCAGTGCCTTGATACGCGTGAGAGCCGCCTGCAGGGGCTCGTCCCGGACCGCCATGTGGTGCGCGTTGGCATGGATCAGCCGGTCGCGACCCGACACCAGCGCCACGTGACCTTTCCAGAACAGCAGATCGCCCCGTTGCGGGGTGGTGCCTGGTTCCAGCCGCTGGCCCAGCGTGGCCTGCTGCTGGTCGCTGTCGCCGGGGCAGGGGTGGCCGCAGGCCAGCAGGGCCGCCTGCACCAGCCCCGAACAATCGATGCCCAGACGGCTGTTGCCGCCCCACAAATACGGCGTGCCGAGGAACAGCCGGGCAACGGCGACCGGATCGTCCAGCCGGTCGGCGATGACGCGCAGATGCACCCGCGGCACAAAGCCCTGGGCGGTTTCGACAAAGGCACCGGTTTCGGAGCGCACGGTCACAAGGCTGCCAAAGCTAAGCATCTGGCGGTCCGGCGACTTGATGTCAGGGGCGGCATAAAGATGCGTGGCCGGAGCGCTGACCCAATGGGTAGGCGTCTGCTCCGGCCCGAGGGCCGCGTCGGGCAGATAGCCCACATAGCCATCCTTGCGCGCCTGCACGAAACTGTGGCCGCGATGGGTCTCATACCGGTCCACCGTTTCGCCATACAGCAGTTGCCGGTCGCGCGCCTCGCCCGGCGCCCGCAACAGATCGACCACGGGCCAGGTGACGCGCATTGTCTGAGGGCGCACCCGTTTCACGCCTGCCGGCACCTGCATCAGATGCGCGGCCGCCACCCGCGCGTTCATCGGCGTGCTGCGCCTGTCGCTCACAGGTCCAGCAGGTCGGGCAGCGCGTCCAGCAGCGCCCGCGCGCCCATGCCGACGCCCCCCTTGGGACGGGCCGGGGCATTCATCGATTGCCAGGCATAGATGTCGAAATGCACATAGGGCACGCTGGATACGAAACGGCGCAGGAACAGCGCGGCAGTGATCGCACCGGCGAACCCGCCCGTAGGGGCATTGTCCAGATCGGCATTGGTCGGTTCGATCTTGGCTTCATAGGCCTCGTGAAACGGCATCCGCCAGACCGGGTCATCCACACGCGCCGCGGCCCGGCTCAAGGCCTGGGCGATGCCGTCGCTGTCGGTAAAAAACGGCGCGATGTCCGAGCCGACAGCGACCCGCGCCGCGCCGGTCAGGGTGGCCATCGACACAACCAGATCAGGGTCTTCGGCGTCGGCCAGGGCCAGGGCATCGGCCAGAACCAGCCGGCCTTCGGCGTCGGTATTGTTGTTTTCCACCGTCAGACCCTTGCGCGAGGTCAGGATATCGCCGGGGCGAAAGGCATTGCCCGAAACGGCATTTTCGACCGCCGGGATCAGCACCCGCAACTGCAGCGGCAGGTTCAGCGCCATGATCATCTGCGCCAGACCCAGAACCGTCGCCGCCCCGCCCATGTCCTTTTTCATGATCAGCATGCCGGCAGAGGGCTTGAGATTCAGCCCGCCGGTATCGAAGCAGACACCCTTGCCCACCAGGGTCAGTTTCGGCCCCGATTCCCCCCAGCGCAGATCGATCAGCCGCGGTGGTGTCGCCGACGCCCGGCCGACCGTGTGGATCAGCGGAAAATTCTGGTGCAGCAGATCGTCACCGACGATTTCGGACACGGTTGCGCCATGGGCCGCGGCGACCTCGCGGGCGGCTGCCGCCAGTTGCTCGGGTCCCATGTCGGAGGTGGGGGTGTTGACCAGATCGCGGATCAGGGTCTCGGCTTGCGCCAGAATCTCGACGCGTGCCGTGTCGACGCCGGCTGGTGCCACCAGTTCAAGGCGTTTGGTCGGTTTGCGCTTGTAGCGATCGAAACGATAGCCCGACAACAGCCAGCCCAGACACTCGATTTCGGCCACTTCCTGCGGCAGGCCGGATGCGATGCGATAACGGCCCTCGGGCAGCTTGGCGGCGGTATGGGCCAGCGCAAAATGCACCCGCGCCCGCTTGGCCGCTGTGCCGTAACCGGCCAGCGCCATCACCGGCCGGCCCTGAGGGCCCGGAACCAGCAACGCCTGCCCCAGCGCGCCGGTAAACCCGTTCTGCTCGACCCAGGTTGCAACCTGCGAGTCCTGGGTCTGCAACCACGAGGTCAGGTCGCCGGAGTCGATGACATGCATGGCCAGTGCATCGGTGGAGGTTTTGGCAAAAGCTGAGGGCATCGGTCGCTCGCGGTTCGGAAACATTGGCCCGCAGCCTAGCCGCACGCTCTGGTGGTGCAAGCCCCGTCAGACCGAAAGATCCTGCAGATCCCAGACCGCTGTCAGCGAGCGTTCGCCGATGCGGATCAGGCGGAACAGGGTGGCCGCCGTCGCCGCCGTATCGCCGGAATCGGTGGTGATCGTGACATCATTGGCCACGCGCGCCAGGGTATTCATCCCGATCTGCTCGGCGATGGCAATCAGCGAGCGGGCGCATTTGCGCAGGGCCGGGTCGTCGCGCTGGCGCCACAGACGTTCGCAATGCGACAACCGCACCGCCAGTTCCTCGATCGCCCGGCATACGACATCCTCGGCCCCGGACTGACCCAGCTGCAGGTACAGCGCGTTCAGCTGGTCCCGGTCCAAACGCACGGTTTCCGCCGGAACAAGCGTCGTTACATGATTCATTTCGTCACCCAATTTCTAAACCCCCACGGCTGTCATCAATCTGTCCGAGACAGGTTTGCAAAAGGTTTCGAGCCGCCGGGCGGATGGCTCGAATTTGGGTAGAATGCGGGCTATAATCAGGACCGTATCTTCAACCTCCTAGAAACAGACCAGGGACACATTCATGGAATTTGCCAAACCTCTCCCAGCCTATCTTGTTCAGCGGTATCACGGGTGGAAGGCCACCTCGTATCAGGAAAATCAGGGATGGTACCGACGCTTAGCAACCGAGGGCCAGAGACCGCGTGCAATGGTGATCTCGTGCTGTGACAGCCGGGTCCATGTCACGTCGATCTTTGGTGCGGATCGGGGCGAGTTCTTCATTCACCGCAATATCGCGAACCTGGTGCCGCCCTACGAGCCGGATGGCGACCATCACGGCACCAGCGCGACGGTGGAATATGCGGTGACCGCACTGAAGGTGTCGCATCTGATCGTTCTGGGGCATTCGCAATGCGGCGGCGTGGCCGGTTGCATCGAAATGTGCAAGGGCAATGCGCCCGAACTGGATGCCAAAGAGAGCTTTGTCGGGCGCTGGATGGATATTCTGCGTCCTAAATACGACAAGGTGGCCGCCATCGAGGACCCCGCGGATCAGGCACGGGAGTTTGAAAAACAAGCGGTTGTCGCATCGCTGGACAACCTGATGACCTTTCCTTTCGTGGCCAGCGCCGTCAAATCCGGCGAACTCAGCCTGCACGGGCTGTGGACCGAAATCGCCGAGGGCGGGCTGGAATGCTACGATCCCTCTTCGGGTCATTTCCAGCCGGTCTGATCGCAGATCGCGGCCGCGGGCAGCGCCTGCGGCCAAACCCGGAACATGCACCGATCCGCTTGGCGGGTCGGCGTTTTTCTGTGAGTAGAGGGGGGGGCGGAGATCGGACCGGTCCGGAAAATAATCGGTGCCCCGCAGGTCGCGAATCGCTTTTGTCCGGCACGCTGTGACGCAGGGCGATCCGGTCTCGGATTATGGCGGTCGGCGTGAAGGTGCGGGCATTCGCCGCGGGATCGCGGAGGCCGATTTTGGCGGGGTCAGAGGTGCCGCGGCGCGGATAGTTTTGCATCCGCCGAGAGCGAACCGACCTGCGTTCAGGCGTGTCCGGCATTGCGCGCCGCTGGCCGTGGGGCCGACGGCGCGCAGCCTTTTTCAGCCTTTTTTCAGCACCCAGGTGCCCAGGGTTTCCGCGATCTGCACGGCGTTCAGAGCGGCGCCCTTGCGCAGGTTGTCGCTGACGCACCACAGGTTCAGACCGTTGTCGATGGTGCTGTCCTGACGGATCCGGCTGATAAAGGTGGCATAGTCGCCGACGCATTCCACCGGTGTCACGTAACCGCCATTCTCGCGCTTGTCGATCACCATGATCCCGGGCGCTTCGCGCAGGATGTCACGGGCTTCGTCCTCGTCCAGATGGTCTTCGAACTCGATGTTCACCGCTTCGGAATGGCCGACAAAGACCGGCACCCGCACGCAGGTCGCGGTGACCTTGATCGCCGGATCGACGATCTTTTTGGTTTCCGCCACCATCTTCCATTCTTCCTTGGTCGACCCGTCCTCCATGAACATGTCGATATGCGGAATGACGTTAAAGGCGATCTGCTTGGTGAACTTCTTGGCCGGTTTGTCGTCGACCGGATTATAGATGCTCTTGGTCTGGTCCCACAGCTCGTCTATGCCCTCTTTGCCGGCCCCCGAGACCGACTGGTAGGTGCTGACCACCACCCGCTTGATCCGGGCCCGGTCATGCAGCGGCTTTAGCGCCACGACCATCTGCGCGGTCGAGCAGTTCGGGTTGGCAATGATGTTCTTCTTGGAATAATCCTTGATCGCCTCGGGGTTCACCTCGGGCACGATCAGCGGAACATCCGGGTCATAGCGGTAGAGCGAGCTGTTATCGATCACCACGCAACCGGCGGCGGCGGCCTTGGGCGCATAGATCTTGGTGGCCTCGGAGCCGACGGCGAACAGCGCCATGTCCCAGCCACTGAAATCGAAGGTGTCCAGATCCTGGGTGGTCAGGGTCTTGTCGCCAAAGCTCACTTCGGTGCCCAGCGATTTTCGGCTCGCCAGAACGGCGATCTCATCGACCGGGTACTGGCGCTCGGCCAGGATGTTCAGCATTTCGCGGCCCACATTGCCTGTGGCGCCGACAACGACGACGCGGTATCCCATGATCTTTCTCCAGATATGTGCCGGTGCAGGACCCGGCTGCGGCCTCTTAGCGGCAAAGTCCCTTGGGGGAAAGGGGGGCAGACCGGGCCATGCTGTCGCTGTTGTCCGATATGCCGCAGTTTTGCGGTAACAGCCCGGGTCGGCATCCGGGCAGGCGGGCACAGGGCCGAACGAATTGGTCGCCGCCCGGGCATACCGGTGTTAGGTTGCGTCATGACCAGGCACGATGACAGCGATGCGTTTTTTCAGAGCCTGCCCCGGCGGGCGTCCTTTGCCGATCTGTCCGACCCGGCCAGCTACACGCCGTTGCCCCGGGGCTGGGTGGTCGGCATCGCCGACATCGTCGGTTCGACAGAAGAGATCGCGGCCGGGCGCTACAAGACAGTGAATATGATCGGTGCGGCGGTGATCGCCTCGCAGATCAATGGCGGCGACGGGGGGACCTTTCCCTATGTCTTTGGCGGCGATGGCGCGACCTTTGCCTGCGGGCCGGATCGCGCGGCGCGTTCGGCCGAGATTCTGGCGGTGATGCGGCGCTGGGCCGAGGCGGAATTCGGGCTGACCCTGCGTACGGCACAAGTGCCGATGGCCGATATCCGCGCGGCCGGGCACGAGGTGTCGGTGGCGCGCTATCGCGCCTCCGAGGTGCTGGACTATGCCATGTTCAGTGGCGGCGGCCTGTCCTGGTCCGAAGCCCGTATGAAGGCCGGAGACTACGCGGTGCCGGCCGCAGAGGCCGGGGCGATACCCGATCTGACCGGGCTGTCCTGCCGCTGGAGCAACGCGCGATCGCAAAACGGCAGCATCCTGTCGGTGGTGGTCGTCGCCCGGCCCGATGCGCCCGGCGACGCCTTTGCCGAAGTCGCCCGGCAGGTGATTGCCGAGGCCGAAGGGCTGAAACGTGGCGGCCATCCCTTGCCGCCCGAAGGCCCAGGCGTGCAATATCCGCCGCCGGGGCTGGCACTCGAGGCGCATGCGTCGCGCGGCCGCCGGGCTCTGTGGTTGCGCAAGGCGCAGTTGTTCGCCGAGAACCTGCTTGCCTGGTTTCTGTTCCGGACCGGAATACCGGCCGGCGCCTTTGATCCGGTTGCCTATGCCGCCATGGTCAGCAGCAACGCCGACTTTCGCAAGTTCGATGACGGGCTGAAGATGACGCTGGATTGCGATGCCGACACGCATCGGCGCATCCGTGCCATTCTGCAAGCCGCCAATGCCGACGGTATCGTCGATTTCGGCCTGTTCGAACAGGATGAGGCGATGATCACCTGTTTCGTGCCGTCGGTCACTCAGGACGATCACATCCACCTGGTGGACGGGGCCGCGGGGGGTTATGCGCGGGCGGCGTCCCAGATCAAATCGGGCCGGGTCGACTAGGTCCGGGTCAGGCCGATGGCGGGGTGATCCAGCGTGCCGCCAGGTCGCGCGCGGCCTGTGCCAGGGTCAGCACGTCCACCCCCACCGCAATGAATCGGGCGCCCGCCGCCAGATACTCCTCGGTCAGGGATTCGGACCGCGACATGATGCCCGGTACCTTGCCGGCCGCCGCGATCCGGGTCAGCATCGATAGGATCGTGTCATGCACCTCGGGATGCGCGGGCTGACCGTGATGCCCCAGATCGGTGGACAGATCGGAGGGGCCGATGAACACGCAGTCGATGCCGGGCACCGCCAGGATGTCGTCCAGTGCGGCCAGCCCGGCGCGGTTTTCGACCTGAACGATCAGGCTGATCTGGGCGTCTGCGGTTTGAATATAGTCGGGAATTGCGGCAAAGCGCGAAGACCGCGTGCCCGCCGCGCCGACACCGCGCATACCCTGCGGCGGATAGGTGCAGGCGCGCACCATCTGGTGCGCCTGAGCGGCGCTTTCCACCATCGGCACCAGCACTGTCTGGGCACCGATATCCAGCACCTGCTTGATCATCCAGGGTTCGCCCACGGGCACGCGTACGATGGCAGGCGACGGGCTGGCCTGCAGCGCCAGCAGCTGGTCGCGGATCGAGCGGATGTCGTTGGGCGCATGTTCGCCGTCGATCACCAGCCAGTCGAACCCGGCGGTGCCCATGATTTCTGCGGCGGTGGGTTCGGCAAAACTGAGCCAGCATCCAAATGTGGTCTCGCCGGCGTGAAATCGCTGTTTCAGAATGTTGAGAGGTACGGGCATGGGCAATCCTCTGGTCAGGGTTCGGACTGCGCGACAGGCGGGGCGGGGCAGGGCAGGGCGCGCCGGGCGTTCCATGATCGACGCTAGCGCCGGTCGGATCGGTTTGTCCAGATTGGCGGCAGCGCAATCCCCGGGCTGTGCCCCCGGGGAACGGGCATGCCGCCCCGGCCGGGCGTCGCCGTCAGGCTATCTGCCCGGCGATCTCGGTGATCACGTCATAGGCCATCATCACGTCCGCCTCGGTGGTTTCGAACTGGCCCGCCTGAAAGCGGATGACCAGCGCGTCGTCGATCCGGGTCTGGGTCAGATAGATCCGTCCGTCGTCGTTGATCGCGTCCACCAGGCGCTGGTTCAGCTGGTCCAGATCCTCGGCACCCTCCGGCGCCAGACGAAAGGTGAACAGAGACAACATTGGCGGGGTGACGATCTGAAACCCCGGCGTCGCCGCCAGCCGGTCATGCAGGGCGCCGGACCAGGCCACATGGTCACGCAGCCGTTCGCGCAGACCCTGCAGGCCATAGGTGCGCAGCAGGAACCAGATTTTCAAAGCCCGAAATCGCCGGCCCAGCGGCACCGACCATTCGGAATAGTCGACAACCCCGTCCTGTCCATGGGTTTTCAGGTATTCCGGCCGGATGGCCAGGCAGCGCACCAGGTCCTCTGGGTTACGAAGGAAATGAGCTGCGCAATCGAATTGGGCGCCCAGCCATTTGTGGGGGTTGAACACCAGGCTGTCGGCGCGGTCTATGCCGGTCCAGTAGCTGCGGAACTCCGGACAGATCATCGCCGAACCGGCCCAGGCTGCGTCGACATGGCTGTACAGGCCGTGCCGCTGCGCCACGTCCAGACAGGCATCAATCGGGTCCGTCGCCCCGGTTCCGGTGCCGCCGACGCACAGGATTACCCCCGCCGGGGTCAGGCCCGCGGCGTCGTCGCTGCGGATCGCCGCGTCCAGAGCCGCCGGGTCCATGCCGCGCCAGTCGCCCTTGATCGGCACGCGCACCAGGTTCTCCTGACCGATGCCGGATACCCATATGGCCCGGTCGACCGACGTATGCACTTCGGCCGAGCAATAAACCCGTATCCGACTGTTTCCGGCCAGGCCCCGGCTGTTGCCGGTCCAGTTCAGCGCCCGTTCGCGCAGGGTCAGCACCGCGGCCAGTGTCGCCGAACTGGCGCTGTCCTGAATGACGCCGGTAAATCCCTCGGGCAGGCCCAGAGATTGCCGCAGCCAGTCCATCATCCGGGTTTCCATTTCAGTGGCGGCGGGCGAGGTTTGCCACAGCATGCATTGCGGTGCGATGGCGGCGATCAGGAACTCGGCCAGAACCGAGGGCGCGGCGGCATTGGCGTTGAAATAGGCAAAAAAGCGGGGATGCTGCCAGTGGGTGATCCCCGGCATGACGATTCGTTCGAAATCGGCAAAGATCTCGCGCATGTCCTGGGGCCGGTCCGGCGGTGCGGTCGGCAGGGCGTTCAGGATGTCCCCCGGCCGGGTCTGAGCGCGTACCGGCCGGTCCCGGACGGTCTGGCGATAGTCCCGGACCCAGTCGGTGAAACGGTGCCCCCAGGCAGCAAACTCATCCCAGTTCATGCCGGTCTCCTGCCTAAGGATTATGCGTTTGGTACGGTCGTTCGGGCTTTGGGTCGGCGCCGCGACGTTCATGGATTGCGCTTGCCCGCATTGAAAGGCAAAACGAAGCTATGAGCAAACCTCTTCTCAAGACATCGCGATCCCTGCCCATTGCCCTGTTGCGCGCCCGCGAGCGGGTGATGGGGCCGATCCGCGAAATGCTGTCGGGCGTTGGCATCACCGAACAGCAATGGCGCGTCCTGCGGGTGTTGCAGGAGGAAGGCCCGATGGAGCCGACCCGGATTTCGGAAAAGGCCTGTCTGCTGCTGCCCAGCCTGACGCGGATATTGCAGAAACTGCAGGAAAAGCAGCTGATCGTACGGCGCAAGGACAAGGTCGACAAGCGCAAGCAGATCGTGCAGATCACGGGCTCAGGCGAAGCCCTGATCAGCGAGCATCTGGAGACCAGCCTGGCGTTGTTGGAAAAGACCCGCCGGCAAATCGGTGCCGACCGCTATGAACTGCTGCTGGACCTGCTGAACGAACTGGACAAGAGCGATACCGAAGCGTCGTGAACATTGTACCAGCCCCGTGCTGGCCGGTGCGGACAGGCCTGATCCAGTAGCGGTTTAAAAGTCGAAATTCCGACCAATGCCGAAAAACAGCGCGCTGGACTCAGCGCGGCCGCTGACATCTTCGTCCAGCACCTTGAATTCGACGCCGGCATTCATGCTCCAGTCGCGAGTCAGGGTGTGATTATAGACCAGCAAAGCGGTGCCGCGGCGCGTCGCCCCGTTGGTCGTGGTCGCCTCGTTATAGCTGAGCGAAAGGTCGGCCGAGACGCTGGACACCGAATTGATGTCATGCGTGTAGCCGGCAATCAGGAAATTGCTGAACTGGTCCTCGTCATTGCTGTCGACAAAGACGTCGCGCGTCAGGCGCAGATTGAACCGGCTGGAGGGCAGTTCATGGGTCCAGTAGAGGCCGCCAATGACGCGCGGGTCCGAGCTGTCGAAACTGGTGAGACCGATATTCGCCGACAGGCTGCCGCGTGGCAGGGTCAGACTGCGGGTGAAGCGCAGCGTGCCGCGCTGGCCCGAACTGTTCTGGGTCAAATCGAAATCCGACCGAAAGTCGCCATTGGGCATTTCCAGCGCATAGCCGACTCTGCCGCTGGGTCCCGATCGTTTCCGGGTACCGCGCAAGTTGGTGCCGATATCGGTTTCGGTGGTGTCGACATCGGTATAGCCGGCGCGGAAATTCAGGCTGGCACGAGCCGAGATTTCTCGGTCGAATCCGGCTTCGAAGGTCTGCGTTTCGCGCTCGGTTTCCGCGGCATTCTGGTTGCTGTAGGTGGAATAGCGCAGATCGACAAAGCCGGTTGTAACCTGGTTGAACCGGAAAAGAGCAGACAGGCCCAGATCGGTATTGTCGTAGTCGGACAGGCCGGGGTCGGTCGCGTCGATATAGTCGGTGCCATCGGCACCGGCCAGAAAACGCAACCCGAATGGCGCCTGTTTGCCGGTTTCCAGTTCAGCGTTGATGCGATAGGCACGGCGTTCGCCGGAACCGCGAATGTTGGAAAAATCGCTTGGTGGGCGGATGATCCCGTCCTGATCCAAAAAGGTCCATAGCGGCGCGGCCAGCGAGATATCGGTCTGGCGATAGTCGGCATCGACCGACAGCGCGGCATTGCCGGTGTCGCGCAGATAGCGCAGGCCGATCAGCGGATCGACAAATCCGGTCTTGATGTTGTTGCCCGCCGCGACATCGCCAAACCGCAGCGCGCCACCGACCGCCAGCGACAGTTCCTGCAGGCGGGTCTTGCTCTCCAGCCCGTAGGACAGGCGCGTCGTCGCCAACGAAGTCCGTCCTTCGCTGGGCACTTCCAGCCCGAGGTTGTCGCCCGCGCCGAATTCCTGCTCGATCCGCAGACGTTGCCGCAGGCTGCCATAGTCCTCGTCTTCCTGCGCTTGAGCAGGAGCAGAGGCGACAACGACGCTGCCGGCGAAGGCGGCGGTTGCGATCAGTCCCTTATACACCACTGTCCCCTTGCCCGGGAGGTTATTCGAACAATCTGCGTTGCGGCACGATGATCACATCGCCGTCTTGCAGTATCGGCGTGCTGATGCTGGATTTCCCGTCAATGATGTCCTTGACGTTGAATGTATAGATCTGTTGCCGGCCATTGGCGTCGGCCCGCCGCAGCTGCAGCCGCTTGGTGGCGCCGAACCGGGTCACACCGCCGCCCGCGGCCAGTGCCTGCAGAAACGTGGTGCCGCGTTTCACTTCCATGATGCCGGGGCTGTTGACCTCGCCCAGCATGTAGATCGACAGCTTGCGCGAGCCGCCCGACCGGCTGCCACGCGACGGCGCCAGCTGGGACAGCGATACGAAAACCGTGGGATCGGCGGCGAAATTCGGCCGCAGCTGTTTCACGATGTCGGCGCGCACTTCATCCACATTGCGACCGCCGACCTGAACCGAGCCGACCAGAGGGACCGAGACGCGGCCATCCGGCAGAACCAGCGATTCTCGGTTGATGCTGGAATCCTCCAGGACCTCGATTCGCAACACGTCGCCGGCCTTGATCTTGTAGCTGTCCTGCGCATGCAGGACGGAGGCTGCGAAAGGCAGGATCAGAAGGGATGTCAGAAGCGTTAGAAACCGTGTCATCATGGGCTTTCTCTTGTTTGGTCCATAGGCGTGGCCCCCGCTGGTTTTTACGCGGTTTTTCAATTCTTCAAAAGGTGTTTCCAACGCGATGCGCGGCCTGGCGCCAAACGAACCGGCGGACGTGCCGATCCTGCAACAGATCGTACCGGTTGGATTCGGTGTGCAATTGGCGGGGATCCGCCGATAGTTGTGAATATCCCGGTGTGATTCAGCCGATCCCGAGCAGATTCAGCTTCTCATATGTACAATCAAGAGTAGAGTGATCCTATGCAAAAGTCCGCAACAGAACTGGTCGGGTCGAACAGGTGATCATAGCATTCGTCTTTCTCGGAGCTCTGGCCGGCATGGTTTCCGGTGGGATCATTCTGCTGACCAGCGGTTCGGTCTGGGCTTCGGTATTGGCCTATTCCGGCACCGGAAGCGCGGTGGCGCTGTATTGTTGCCTGGCCTTTCTGTTGGCAAGCTGGTCGCAGGAGCGCGGGACCGCCCGTGACTTTTGATCCCTCGCGATTCGTGTGACCGCCCGGTGCGGCGGCCAAGGATACGGCGCGCCTGTTCTTCCTGAACCACAACCGCCACACGCCCGAAAACCGGCTTTCAGGTTGCAAAGCCGTTTGGTCTTGGGAATAGACAGCCCATCACGATAGCGCCGTTTGCGCCCGAGCGGCGACGTGGATAGAAATCCGAAATCAGGGATGCATCAATGCGCTTAATATTCATGGGAACGCCCGACTTTTCCGTGCCGGTGCTGCGGGCGCTGGTGCAGGCGGGGCACGAGATTGCGGCGGTCTATTGCCAACCGCCGCGCCCGGCAGGGCGCGGCAAAAAGGCCCGGCCCGGCCCGGTGCAGACCTGTGCCGAGGAACTGGGGCTGCCGGTACGCCATCCCACCTCTCTGAAATCGGTCGAGGCACAGGCCGAGTTCGCCGGTTTCCGGCCCGACGTTGCCGTGGTTGTGGCCTATGGTCTGATCCTGCCGCAAGCGGTGCTGGATACGCCGGAACATGGCTGTCTGAACATCCATGCCAGCCTTCTGCCGCGCTGGCGCGGGGCGGCGCCGATCCATCGCGCGATCTTGGCCGGAGACGCCGAAACCGGGGTCTGCATCATGCAGATGGAGGCCGGGCTGGATACCGGCCCGGTGCTGCTGCGCGCCGAAACCGCGATCCGGCCCGGAGAAACCACCGGGGCGCTGCATGACCGGCTGTCGCAGATGGGGGCCGAGCAGATCGTCTCGGCGCTGGCGCGGCTCGATACGCTGACACCCGAACCCCAGCCGCAGGCCGGGGTCACCTATGCCGCCAAGATCGACAAGGCCGAAGCCCGTGTGGACTGGGCCCGGCCAGCCGCCGAGGTCGACCGGCTGATCCGCGGCCTGTCGCCCTTTCCCGGCGCCTGGACCGAAATCGCCGGCGAACGGGTGAAACTGCTGGCCTCGCGGCTGGTTGCAGACCGGAGCGGTCCGCCGGGCCAGGTGCTGGACGACGCCCTGACGGTTGCCTGCGCCGAGGGCGCGGTTACCCTGTCGCGCCTGCAACGGGCGGGCAAGGCGGCACAGGACGCCGAAAGCTTTCTGCGGGGCCGTCCGGTGCCCGCGGGCACCCGGCTTTAGGTTCAGGAGTCCCGGATGTTCCCAACCCTGATCGGCACCGTGGTCATTGCCGGGATCGTCGGCTATCTTTCCGAGCGGACGGGGTTCACCCGGAACGGATATCTGGCGTCGATCATCATCTGTATCGGCGGGGCTTTTCTGTTCTATTTCGTGCGGATCATGTTCGGGATCGGTTTTGGCTCGCCGGGCCTGAACGCGATCCTGTCGTCTGTCGGCGCTCTGATCATCGTGCCGACCCACTGGCGCAAGTGAGGCGTTGTCATGAGTATCATAGCCCTGATCATCATCGGCGCGGCCGCCGGCTTTCTGGCGACGCGGCTGATGCGGATCGAGGCCGACATTCCCACGACCATGTTCATCGGCATTGCCGGTGCGCTGATCGGCGGGCTGGTGCTGCGGGTGCTGAGTACCGTGATGGGGGCGATGTCGGGCTTTGTCGGCGCGGTTCTGGGGGCGCTGTTGCTGATCTGGCTGTGGCAGCGCTATCGGCGCTGAATCAGACCCGAGGCGGGCGGCTTTTATAGACCGGCAGGCGCCAGCCAAAGGCCATCGAGCCGGCGCGCAGCACCCAGCAGACCGCCGCGGCGATCAGCAGGGCAAGCCGGGTGTCGCTGCCCAGTGTCAGCGCCAGCATCGCCGCGCCCGATCCCGCCAGCGCGGCGGTGGCATACAGTTCGCCCTGTTT
Source organism: Sedimentitalea sediminis (assembly GCF_042687825.1). Taxonomy (NCBI): domain Bacteria; kingdom Pseudomonadati; phylum Pseudomonadota; class Alphaproteobacteria; order Rhodobacterales; family Paracoccaceae; genus Sedimentitalea; species Sedimentitalea sediminis. The sequence goes on from NZ_JBHUQE010000011.1 coordinate 76,421, forward strand.
CAGGACCAACGGGATTTCCCCGACCACGACGTCACGCATCAGCCCGCCCAGGCAGCCTGTGGCGACGCCCATCAGGACGACGATGACACCGGGCTGGGCCTGTGCGATCGCCACACCGGTGCCGGCGGCCACCGCGATGGACAGCGCGAAACTGTCCAGCCACAACAGCCAGCGATAGCGGCTTTCCATCAGGTGGGCGGTAAAGAACACGGTGATCGCCGCCGCGACCCCGATCAGGATATAGGCCGGCTGACCGATCCAGAATACCGGGTCGCGCCCCAGCAGCAGATCGCGCACGGTACCGCCGCCGACCGCTGTCAGGCAGGCGATAAAGGCAAAGCCCACCAGATCCAGCTGTGCCCGGCTGGCGACCAGCGCGCCGGTCAGGGCAAAGATCAGGACGGAACCATAATCCAGCAGCGCCAGAAACGTCATTTGCCCGCAGCCTTTGTTTTGAAAGGGGCCATTCCGGCACGGGCCAGTTCGTCGGCGCGTTCGTTTTCCGGATGCCCGGCGTGGCCCTTGACCCATTCCCATTTGACCTGATGTCCGGCCTGTGCAGCGTCCAGGCGCTGCCATAATTCGGCGTTCTTGACCGGTTTCTTCGCGGCGGTCTTCCAGCCGTTGCGTTTCCAGCCGTGGATCCAGCTGGTCACGCCGTTTTTGACATACTGGCTGTCGGTCACAATAGTGATGGCGCTGGCACGTCCCAGCGCCTCGAGCGCATGGATGGCGGCCAGCAACTCCATGCGGTTATTGGTGGTGTTGGCCTCGCCGCCGCTGAGCTCGCGTTCCTTGACGACCTTGTCGCCGTTCATCGCGCGCAGCAAAACCCCCCAGCCGCCGGGGCCGGGATTGCCCGAGCACGCGCCGTCTGTATAGGCAAAAAGGTCAGCCATGGGCATCGGTCCGGCGTTTCCGGACGGTCAGGGGGGAGGCGTCGGTCACATCACTACTCCCACAGACAGGCAGGCCACCGCGACCAGCGTCAGAACCAGGCGCAGGCGCATCCACCAGGGCGGGGTCAGGCCCCAACGGAAAAAGGCGTAGTCCAGGAGCAGCAGAGCGGAAAAGCCGAATATCAGATTGCTGCCGGCGCTGACCGGACCGCCCCCGGTCATGAAAAAGGCCCAGAGCGCCGGGATCACCGACAGCGCATAGCCGGTGGCGGCCTGTCCACCGCTGGTCCGGGTGGCAAACCCCCACAGCACGCCGGACATGAAGGACAGGATCACCGAGCCATAAAACAGTTGCACATAGGGGCCGACGAAACGCGGACCCAGCCGGGCCGCGCCCCAGGCCTGAAGATCCCCGTTCAGATAGCTTGCCGCGCCCCACAGGAACGGGATCAGCCCGGCCAGACCCAACAGCAGCGGTGCGGTGGGCACCCGGCTCATGCGCGTTCCATCGCAAGCCGGGCGGCCAGCGCGGCGAACAACGCGGCAAATCCCCGGTTGAACCAGCGCAGCACCCGCTCAGAACCCAGCAGATAGGTCCGCGCGGTGGCGGCGAAACTGCCGTACAGCACAAAGACCACAAAGGTCATCGCCATGAAGATGCTGCCCAGCAGCGCCATTTCACCGGTGGCCGTCTGCGGCGTGCCTGACAGAAAGGGCGGCAGCAGCGCCAGAAAGAACAGCGACAGTTTGGGGTTCAGAATGTTCAGCAGGGCGCCGCGCCAGGCGATTGTCGGGCCGGGCTGGGGCTGGCGCTGCGAGGTGACCGAAAGAGCGCCGCCCGAACGCAGGCTTTGCCAGGCCAGATACAGCAGATAGGCGACACCGGCGAATTTCACGGTTTGAAACAGCAGGGCCGAGCTGTGCAGGATCGCCGCCAGCCCCAGCGCGGCAGCCACCAGATGCGGCAGGATGCCGATGGTACAGCCCAGCGCCGCCCAGGTGGCTGCGCGCCGCCCCTGACCCAGGCCCAGCGCCAGCGTGTAGATCACACCCGTTCCGGGCGCCAGGACCACGACCAGCGCGGTCAGCAGAAAGTGCATCGAGATCATGGCGCCTCCAGTCCGTTTACGCCCGCAAAATGCGCGGGACTTTGAATTCGACATCTTCGACGGCGGTTTCGACGGTCTGGACGGTGACGTCATAGCGGTCCTTGATCGCGTCGATCACCTCGGCGATCAACCGTTCGGGCGCCGACGCGCCGGCGGTCACGCCGATGCTGGACACGCCCTGCAGTGCCCGCCAGTCGATATCGCTGGCACGTTGCACCAGCTGCGCATAGCCGCATCCGGCCTTGGTGCCGACCTCGACCAGCCGGCGCGAATTGGACGAGTTGGGCGCACCCACGACCAGCATGGCATCGGCCAGCGGCGCTACGGCCTTGACCGCCTCCTGCCGGTTGGTGGTGGCATAGCAGATGTCTTCCTTGTGCGGTCCGATGATCGCCGGGAAACGTGTCTTGAGGGCGGCGACGATGTCGGCGGTGTCATCGACGCTGAGCGTGGTCTGGGTGACAAAGGCGATCCGCTCGGGGTCGCGCACCTGCACCCGGTCGACATCCTGCACGGTTTCCACCAGCAGGACCTCGCCCTCGGGCAATTGCCCCATGGTGCCGACGGTTTCCGGGTGGCCCTTGTGACCGATCATGATCATCTGCAGGCCGTTTTCGGCGTGGCGCTGGGCCTCGATATGCACTTTGCTGACCAGCGGACAGGTGGCATCCACATAGACCATCTGGCGTTCTGCCGCCTCGGCGGGAACCGATTTTGGAACACCATGCGCGGAAAAGATCACCGGCCGGTCCGTCGGGCATTCGTCCAGTTCCTCGACAAAGACCGCGCCCTTGGCCTTGAGCCCGTCGACCACGAATTTGTTGTGCACGATCTCGTGGCGCACATAGACCGGCGCGCCCCATTTCAGCAGCGCCATCTCGACGATCTTGATCGCCCGGTCAACCCCGGCGCAGAACCCGCGCGGGGCGGCCAGATAAAGAGTCAGGGGTTGTTTGTGCATGTCGTCACTCCTTGGCGCGAGACCTAAGGCTTTGCGCGTCGATGGTCCAGAGTGATCACAGGGAGGACGGCGGACAGAGCGCACTGCTATCTGCAACGCCAGCCCCGGAATCGCCGTGTCCGGCAATTCCGGCCGTTCGTCCGGGTTTCGTCAGCCTATTGGCTGCCTGCCATTGCCACGCTGCGCGGTTCCGTCATGACGGCGCGTGGCGGGCGACCGATGACTTCCTTGAGCTCTTCGAGTTCAATGAAGTTGTCGGCCTGACGGCGCAATTCGTCCGAAATCATCGGCGGCTGGCTGCGAATGGTCGAGACCACCGAAACGCGGACCCCCTGCCGTTGCAGGCTGGCCACCAGCGGCCGGAAATCGCCATCGCCGGAAAACAGCACGATATGATCGACACGCGGAGCCAGTTCCATGGCGTCCACCGTCAATTCGATATCCATGTTGCCCTTGACTTTCCGACGCCCCATGCTGTCGGTGTACTCCTTGGCGGGTTTTGTCACCATGGTGAAGCCATTGTAGTGCAACCAGTCCACCAAGGGGCGGATCGGCGAGTATTCATCGTTTTCAAGCAGTGCCGTATAATAGAATGCACGCAGCATTTTTCCGCGTCGCATGAATTCCTGGCGCAACAACTTGTAGTCGATATCAAAACCCAGTGCTTTCGCTGCCGCGTAGAGATTCGACCCATCGATGAACAGCGCGAGCCGTTCGTCCTTGTAAAACATCAATTGGTCCTTCCGGTAATCCGTTCCGTCGTCAGTTCCGTGAGTGAGTGCTTAAATTTTGACGGAGCGGTAGACTTAAAATAGGAGAATTGGCATGTATCGCAAGTATAGTGGTTAAGGGATTATTGGTCAAAAATGATCGAATTCCGGTCAGATATTGCGATTGGGTTGGGCGGAAACCTGCCTTTTTCCGATTTTCCGGTCGAAACAACCCTGATGCAGGCGATTCAGGCTCTGGCTGAATCCGGTCTGGTGATTCGCGCGGTCAGCCGGTTTTTCCGCACCCCCTGCTTTCCGGCCGGTGCCGGCCCCGACTATGTCAACGCGGCCGTTGCCATAGGTGCCGGGACGCCCCCCGAGCAGATCTTGCATAGGTTGCACGATATCGAAAGCCGGTTCGGTCGGGCCCGCGACACCCGCTGGGGCATGCGTACGCTGGATCTGGACCTGTTGCTGCATGGTGACACCATCCACCCTGACCGCGCCGGTTTCGCACATTGGCTGAACCTGCCGCCGGCCGAGCAGAGACGGGCGGCGCCCCAGCGGCTGATCCTGCCGCATCCGCGGCTGCAGGACCGCGCCTTTGTACTGGTGCCGCTGGCCGATATCCTGCCGGACTGGCGGCATCCGGTGCTGGGGCGCACCGTAAGGCAGCTCTGCGCCGATCTGCCGGCAGGGGAACGAGACGCGATCCGCCCGTTGTGACCGGACGGATCAGGTGATTCTCTGCTTGTCAATCGGCAGATTCGCGACTACATACGCCCCTTCTGGACGAAATTATCTGTTGGAGAGTCGCCGATGGCCCGCGTAACGGTCGAAGACTGCGTTGACAAGGTTCCGAACCGGTTCGAACTGGTGATGCTGGCCGCCCATCGGGCGCGCGAGATTTCTGCCGGTGCCGCGATTACCGTGGATCGGGACAACGACAAGAACCCGGTCGTGTCACTGCGCGAGATTGCCGACGAGACCCAGCGCGCCGACGATCTGCGCGAACGTCTGATCGAAAGCAACCAGAGCCAGATCGAGGTCGACGAGCCCGAAGAGGACAGCATGGCGCTGTTGATGGGGGCCGAGGCGGACAAGCCCGCCGATGACGACATGTCCGAGGAAAAGCTGTTGCGGGCGCTGATGGAGGCGCAGGGCCAGGGCTGAGCCAGGCGCGACACTCCGAGGTGCGGACCGGATGATTGCAGTTGAAGATCTGATTGCGCTGGTCCGCAACTACAACCCCAAGGCCAATGCCCGGCGCATCGCCGACGCCTATGAGTACGGGCTGCAGATGCACGAGGGGCAGTTCCGCCATTCCGGCGAGCCGTATTTCTCGCATCCCGTCGCCGTCGCTGCCATTCTGACCGAACAGCGGCTGGACGACGCCACGATCATCACCGCGCTGCTGCATGACACGATCGAGGACACCAAGGCCTCGTATGGCGAGGTCGAGTCCCGGTTCGGGCGCGAAGTCGCCGAATTGGTCGACGGTGTTACCAAGCTGACCAACCTGCAGTTGTCCAGCACCGAGACCAAACAGGCCGAGAATTTCCGCAAGCTGTTCATGGCCATGTCCAAGGATCTGCGGGTGATCCTGGTCAAGCTGGCCGACCGGTTGCACAACATGCGCACGATCAAGTCGATGCGCCCGGACAAGCAGGTGCAAAAGGCGCGCGAAACCATGGACATCTATGCGCCGCTGGCCGGGCGCATGGGCATGCAGTGGATGCGCGAAGAGCTGGAAGACCTGTCGTTTCGTGTCCTCAACCCCGAGGGCCGGCAGTCGATCATCCGCCGGTTCATCACTCTGCAGCGCGAAACCGGCGACGTCATCCAACGCATCACCGGCGACATGCGCCACGAATTGGAAAAGGCCGGAATCGAGGCCGAAGTCTTTGGACGCGCCAAGAAACCCTATTCGATCTGGCGCAAGATGCAGGAAAAGGAACAGGGGTTCTCGCGCCTGTCCGACATTTACGGATTTCGCATCATCACCGGCAGCGAAGAGGATTGCTATCGCACGCTGGGTGCGATCCACCGGCGCTGGCGGGCCGTGCCGGGGCGGTTCAAGGATTACATCAGCCAGCCCAAGACCAACGGGTACCGGTCCATTCACACCACGGTATCAGGGCGCGACGGCAAACGCGTCGAGGTGCAGATCCGCACCCGCCAGATGCATGACGTGGCCGAAACCGGCGTTGCGGCGCACTGGTCCTATCGTGACGGGGTGCGCACGGAAAACCCGTTTGCGGTGGATCCGGCGAAATGGATATCCGGGCTGACCGAACAGTTCGACGCCGAAGAGGATCACGAGGATTTTCTCGAAGCGGTCAAACTGGAGATGTATTCGGATCAGGTCTTTTGCTTTACCCCCAAGGGCGATGTCGTCAAGTTGCCGCGCGGCGCCACGCCGATCGATTTCGCCTATGCCATCCACACCCGCATCGGCGGCTCCTGCGTCGGGGCCAAGGTCGACGGGCTGCGCGTGCCGTTGTGGACCCGGCTGAAAAACGGCCAGTCGGTCGAGGTCATCACCGCCGAGGGGCAGACTCCGCAGGCCAGCTGGCTGGACATCGCCACCACCGGCAAGGCCCGCACCGCGATCCGTCGGGCTCTGCGCGAGGTCGACCGCGAGCGGTTCGTCAAGCTGGGCCAGGAACTTGCACGGTCGGCTTTTGAACATGTGGGACGCAAGGCCACCGACAAGGCGCTGGACACGGCGGCAAAACACCTTCGGCTGAAGGGGCGCAAGGAATTGCTGGCCCGTCTGGGCAGCGCCGAACTGACCGCGCATGACGTGGTGCAGGCGGTCTATCCGGATCTCGCCCCCGACGAGGGCGATCAGATTCCGCTGCGCCGCGCGGTGATCGGCCTGAGCCCGGGCCAGTCGTTTGAACGCGCACCCTGCTGTCAGCCGCTGCCGGGCGAACGCATTCTTGGGATCACCTTTCGCGGCAAGGGTGTCGTCGTACATGCGATCGACTGCGACAAGCTGAGCGAATACGAGGATCAGCCGGACCGCTGGGTCGATCTGCACTGGCACAGCGGCACCCATCCGGCGGTCTATGGCGCCACGCTGGATCTGACCATCGGTAATGACGCCGGCGTCCTGGGGCGCATTTGCACATTGATCGGCGAAAAGAAGGCCAATATCAGCGATCTGGAATTCGTCGACCGGAAACCCGATTTTTACCGCATTATCGTCAAGGTCGAATTGCGGGATGTCGAACAATTGCTGTCGCTGATGCTGGCGCTGGAGGCGGACAGCGACGTCGCCGCCGTCGAGCGCCATAGAGAAAAGGCCAAGGTTCACGCCGCGGTCAATTGATTTGAACCGGGACAGCAAAGGACGAGCCCTTGGTATTCAGACGCCGTGACCGACGCTCCGTGCTGCGCGTGATCGCGGATTTCCTGTACCCGAGGGGGGGCTGGACCCGGGCCTTTCACTATGTGAAACACCGGGTCAGACGTCTGCCGGACACCCCCGAACGTATTGCGCGTGGCATTTGGGCCGGGGTCTTTACCACCTTTACCCCGTTTTACAGCCTGCATTTCCTTATCGCCTTTATCATCGCCCGGATCATGCGTGGAAACATCCTGGCGGCGCTCATGGCGACGTTCTTCGGCAATCCGCTGACCTATGTCCCGATCGGGTTCATTTCGCTGAAAACCGGACATTTCTTGCTCGGCACGACCTTTGAAGAGGGCGATGCGCGTTCGTTCAGCGGAAAATTCGTCGATGCGCTGGGCGATCTCAAGAACAACTTTATCGCCCTGTTTGCCGGAGGCGAGCCTGACTGGTCCGGGCTGAGCGTGTTTTATGACGAGGTGTTCTTTCCCTATCTCATCGGCGGGCTGGTCCCCGGCATCGTCGCGGGCACGGTCTGTTACGTGCTCAGCCTGCCGCTGATCCGCGCCTATCAAAAGCGCCGCAAGAAAGTGATCAAAAAGAAATTCGACGCGATCCGAAAAAAGGCCGAGTCCGAGGCTGACGCGGGGGACAAACGGGATTAGGCTGCGCGGGACGCTCTGAACGGAACCTGCGCAATGACAGATCAGCCCCTGCGCCTCGGCGTGAATATCGACCATGTCGCGACGGTGCGCAACGCCCGCGGCGGCGCCTATCCCGATCCGCTGCGCGCGGCGCAGGTCGCAGAGCAGGCCGGGGCCGACGGCATCACCGCGCATCTGCGCGAAGACCGCCGTCATATCAGCGATGCCGATATTGACGGGCTGATGCAGGTTTTGTCGATCCCGCTGAATTTCGAGATGGCGGCAACCGACGAGATGCAGCAGATCGCCCTGCGCCACAAACCGCATGCGGTCTGTATCGTGCCGGAAAAGCGCGAGGAACGCACCACCGAGGGCGGGCTCGAGGTGGCGCGCGAAGAAAACCGGCTGGCGCATTTCATCGCGCCGCTGCGCGAGGCCGGGTGTCGCGTGTCGATCTTTATCGCTGCCGACCGGCGTCAGATCGACGCCGCGCATCGGATCGGCGCCGAAGTGATCGAGCTGCATACCGGCGCTTATTGCGATGCGTTCTCCGAGGGCCGGATGGAGGCGTATCAGGCCGAGCTGCAGGCGCTGCGCGAGATGTCGGCCTATGCGCATTCCCTGGGGCTGGAAGTGCATGCCGGGCATGGGCTGACCTATGACTCGGTGACGCCGATTGCCGCCTTTCCCGAGGTGCGCGAGTTGAATATCGGGCATTTCCTGATCGGCGAGGCGATCTTTCGCGGGCTGGAGCCGGCGATTGCCGAGATGCGCCGCCTGATGGACGCAGCCCGGGGCTGACACTTTCGCGTGAGGCCGGGGCGGTGCCGATTGCCCGCTGGACACCGGCACGGCAGGCTGTGGACGCGATACGTCACATCACATCATTTGGGAGGTTCCATCATGCGGCACATTGTTTCCGCTGTCACCCTGGCCCTGTTCGTCGCCGCGCCGCTGGCGGCGCAGGACACGGTGCGCAAGCTCATTCCAGTCAAGGGCGATGTCTATCTGTTCCAGAACAATTTCCACCAGTCGCTGATCGTTGTCACCGACGAGGGGACCGTCAGGATCGATCCGATCAACGCCGAAGCCGGCGCCTGGCTGAACGACAACCTTTCCGAAATCACCGATCAGCCGGTGACCCATCTGATCTATTCCCACAGCCACCTGGATCATGCTTCGGGCGGCGCCGCGCATCCGGAAGCGCAGGTCATCGCGCATGAAAACGCCCCGGACAGCATCGACGGTGTCTCACCGGATCTGCGGGTGGGCGACAGCCATGTGCTGGAAGTGGGCGGCAAGACGGTTGAACTGACCTATCTCGGCCCCGGACATGGTCAGGACATGATTGCAGCGGTGGTGCGGCCCGAGAATGTCGGCTTTGTCGTCGATGTGGCGGCGCCCAACCGGTTGCCTTACCGCGATATGGGGGGCGCCAACCTGGATGACTGGATGGCCCAGATCAAGGCCGCCCAGGCGATGGATTTCGAGATATTCGCGCCCGGTCACGGACCGATCGGCACCCATGCCGACTTGCAGGCGCATCTGGACTATTTCACCGATCTGCGCAGCGGCGTGCTGGCCGGGTTGCAGGCCGGTGCGACGGTCGAGCAGATTCAGGCCGACCTGATGCTGGCGGATTACAGCGGCTGGATGCAATACGAAGCCTGGCGTGAACTGAACATTCAGGGCATGGCCGACTACCTGACCCGCGAGGGGCTGGTCAACTGATCCTCCGACTTGCCAATTCGTCGGGAACCGTGGCACATCCCGCCGGATGAGCACCAGACGACTTGACACCAGGCAATGCCAACTGACGGGGCCGCTCCGATGATATTGGGCATCGGCACCGATCTGGCGAACATCGACCGCATACAGGCCACGCTGGACCGGTTCGGCGACCGATTCCGCAACCGGGTCTTTACCGAGGTCGAGCAACGCAAGGCCGAACGCCGGCGCGACACCGCCGGCACCTATGCCAAGCGCTGGGCCGCGAAAGAGGCCTGTTCCAAGGCGCTGGGCACGGGGTTGCGCATGGGCATTGCCTGGAAGGACATGGCCGTCAGCAATCTGCGCACCGGGCAGCCGGTCATGCAGGTCACCGGCTGGGCCGCCGACCGGCTGGCGCAGATGACTCCGCCCGGGCACGAGGCGATCATCCATGTCACGCTGACCGACGATCACCCCTGGGCGCAGGCCTTTGTCGTGATCGAGGCACGCCCGCTGGGCAACACGGTCGCCGCGCCTTGACACTGGCCCGAGCGCCCCGCATGTAGCGCCCAACTCAAGATACCCCGGAGACCCGAATGGCCGAGCAAGCCAAAAAAGGAAGCGCCGTTCTGGAAACGGTCAAGACCATCGTCTATGCGCTCTTGATCGCAGGCGTATTCCGCACGCTGTTCTTTCAGCCCTTCTGGATTCCCTCGGGTTCGATGAAAGAGACGTTGTTGATCGGGGATTTCCTCTTTGTGAACAAGATGGCCTATGGCTATTCCTACGCCTCGTGCCCCAGCGTGATCCTGCCCGGTGTCGGCATCAATATCGACGCCGAGGATATCTGCGGCGTCTTCCGAAAGAACAATGGCCGCCTGTTCGGCTCGGAACCGGAACGGGGCGACGTCGTGGTGTTCCGTCACCCGGTCTCGGGGCGCGATTTCATCAAACGGCTGGTTGGGCTGCCGGGCGACCGAATTCAGGTGCGCGCCGGGGTGCTGTCCATCAACGGTCAACCCGTGGGATTGAAAGCGGACGGCGTGTTCACCGAGACCTACGAGGCGCAGGGGCCGCAGGGCACCCGCCCACGCTGTTCCAACGGCCCGGTCGGCAACGGTGCGGACTGCGAAAAGACCCGTATGGTGGAAACCTTTCCCGAAGGCACGCAACACACGATCCTGGATATCGGCATGCAGGGCATGGACAATACCGGCATCTATTCTGTGCCCGAGGGGTATTACTTCTTTATGGGCGACAACCGCGACAATTCCAGCGACAGCCGCCTGCCGCAATCGGCCGGCGGGGTCGGGTTCGTGCCGTATGAAAACCTGATCGGGCGTGCCGATCGGGTCATGTTCAGTTCAGCGGGCCGTTCGATGCTGTTCTTCTGGACTTGGCGCGGTGATCGGTTCTTCAAGGCGGTGCGGTGAAGTTGTCGGCCGAATTGCAGGCGTTTCAACGCCGGATCGGCCACGAGTTTTCCCGGCCCGAGCTGTTACTGCGGGCGCTGACCCATGGCTCGATCTCGTCGCCGACCCGGGCCCATAACCAGCGGCTGGAATTTCTGGGTGACCGGGTGCTGGGGCTGGTGATGGCCAATGCCCTGCTGGAACATGACAAGACTGCGACCGAGGGCCAGTTGGCGCCCCGGTTCAACGCGCTGGTGCGCAAGGAAACCTGTGCCGATGTCGCCCGCGACATCGACCTTGGCGCGGTGCTCAAGCTGGGTCGCTCGGAAATGCTGTCGGGCGGGCGGCGCAAACAGGCGCTGCTGGGCGATGCCATGGAAGCGGTGATCGCCGCCGTTTACAAGGATGCCGGGCTCGAGGCGGCGGGCGCGATGATCCTGCGCCTGTGGGGCGATCGCGTCGACCGTGTCGAGGCAGACGCGCGCGACGCCAAGACCGCGCTGCAAGAATGGGCGCAGGCCCGCGGCCAGACGCCGCCGACCTATCTCGAGATCGACCGCAGTGGCCCGGACCACGCGCCGGTCTTTACCATTGTCGCGCGTCTGCAGAGTGGCCAGGAGGCCTGCGCCACGGCCGGCTCGAAACGCCAGGCGGAACAAGGCGCAGCAACCGCATTGCTGCAGAAACTGGAGCAGAACACATGACGCGCGCCGGATTCGTCGCCCTGATCGGAGAGCCCAACGCGGGCAAGTCGACCCTGTTGAACAGGATGGTCGGCGCCAAGGTGTCGATTGTCACGCACAAGGTGCAGACCACCCGCGCGCGCATTCGCGGTGTGGCGATGCAGGGGCCGTCGCAGATCGTCTTTGTCGACACGCCGGGCCTGTTCCAGCCGCGCCGGCGGCTGGACCGTGCCATGGTGGCGGCGGCCTGGGGGGGGGCGGCGGATGCCGACGTGGTGGTGTTGCTGATCGAGGCACATCGCGGTGTCACCGAAGGCGTCGAGCGGATACTGGAAGGTCTTGCTGATATCGGGCAGGGACGCAAGGTGGCGCTGGCGATCAACAAGATCGACAGGGTGCAATCCGAAGCGCTGTTGGCGCTGACCAAGGACATGAACGATCGCTATGGCTTTGCCGAGACGTTCATGATCTCCGCCGAAAAAGGCCATGGGGTGCAGGCCTTGCGGGAATGGCTGGCGGGCGAGGTGCCCGAGGGGCCGTGGCTGTATCCCGAAGACCAGATCGCCGATCTGCCGATGCGCATGATCGCCGCCGAGATGACCCGGGAAAAGCTGACCTTGCGGTTGCATCAGGAATTGCCCTATCAGATGACGGTGGAAACCGAGACCTGGCAGGAGCGCAAGGACGGCTCGGCCCGGATCGATCAGGTGATCTATGTGGTGCGCGACGGGCACAAGGGGATCGTGCTGGGTCATAAGGGCGAAACCATCAAGGCCGTGTCGAAAGCGGCGCGCGAAGAGCTGTGCGAATTCCTTGGGCGCAAGGTCCATCTGTTCCTGCAGGTCAAGGTGCGTCCGAACTGGCTGGACGAGGCCGAGCGCTATTCCGAGATGGGGCTGGATTTCAAAGACGGCGCATGATCGGACATCGCTTTTTTCAACGCCAGCAGGCGCGTCCCGTTATCCACGGGGGCGTGGCATGAGCCGTCTGACGGCAGAGTTCTGGGTGCAGGCCTATCTGGCGCGGCTGCGGCTGATGGAGATTCCCGCCTTTGTCGTGGCGCATGGCGACGATTCCGCCGGCGCGGTTCTGGTCAAGCTGAACACGCTGGACGGGCAGGCGACGGCCTATCAGCGCTCGTTCGACCTGATGACCGGCAACCGGCGCTGGGTGGATCTGGCCAGCGGCGACGAGACCGAGGTGGACGCGGCGATTGCCCGGCAGCGCGGCTTTGACCCGGATCTGTGGGTCATCGAGGTCGAGGATCGGCAGGGCCGTCACCTGCTGCAGGAGCCGGGATTGTCGGATTAGGGTCCGTCGATGCCCATCGCGCCACAGGCCTGGGCAATCCAGTCGCCGCCGGCATAGCCGACAGATTGCACGACGGCATCGGCATGGGGGTTGGTGAACAGGGCGACAAAGGGTTTGGCCGGATCAATCCCGTCGGCCTCCTGCACCGTGCCGCAGGCCACGATCAGCGCCTCGCTTGCGCTGGTCATCATCCGGACATTGCGGTAACGCGCTTGCTGGGGGGCTTGCAGCAGGTTGGCCAGGCTGTCGGCCAGCGCCGCGCGCAGACGGGCGTCGGCGGGCACGCGCCGGCCATAGCTGGGGTTCATCAGTGGTTCGGATTCACGCCCCTCGGCAAAGACCGCGGCCCGGTGCCGGGCCATGACGATGCCGATCCGGGGCGCACGGATATCGTATCCGGTATCGAAATCCGAACGGATCGGGGCCAGATCGGCGGCGCCGGCCAATGTCGGCACACAGGTCAGTGCAAGGGTCAGGATGCAGCGCAGCATGGTGCGACCTCCTTGGGTTTGCGGCCCCGGATGCCTACCATACAATTGCGGCGATCGCGTGGCGGCAATCGGGCGGCGCCTTGCCTTCGCCCGCGCGGCATGGACTATGAGGTCATGGAATGGCGTGACCAGGGCATATTGCTGACGATGCGGCGCCACGGCGAGACCGCGGCGATCATCGACGTTTTCACCCGGGCGCATGGCCGCCATGCCGGTGTCGTACGGGGCGGTGCCAGCCGCAGGATCGCGCCGATCCTGCAACCCGGCGCGCAGCTCGACCTGTTATGGCGGGCGCGGTTGGAGAACCATATCGGCGCCTATCAGGTCGAGCCGATCCGCAGCCGGGCCGCTGCGGCCATGTCGGATCGGCTGGCGCTGGCCGGGCTGAACGCGGTGACCGCGCTTTTGACCTTTGGCCTGCCGGACCGCGAGCCGCATGACGCGCTCTATCAGCGCAGTGAACAATTGCTGGATCTGTTGGGGCAGAACGATATCTGGCCGCTGGCCTATCTGAACTGGGAACTGGCGCTGCTGGACGAGTTGGGCTTTGGTCTGGACCTGCGGAATTGCGCCGCGACCGGGTCGACCGACGATCTGATCTATGTCTCGCCGAAATCGGGACGGGCCGTGTCGCGCGACGGGGCCGGTGACTGGGCGAACCGCATGCTGCCTCTACCGCCGGTTCTGCGCGGGGTGGGGCCAGCCCCGGATTCCGAGGTGGCGCAGGCGCTGGGCACGACCGGTTATTTCATCGAGAACCGTCTGGCACCGGCGCTGGGAAACAAGCCTGTCCCCGAAGCGCGCGCCCGGTTCATCCAGGCGTTCCGCCGGCGGCTGTAAAGACCATCTCGCGCCCGGAGGCCTCGCGCAGGACCAGCACCGAACCGCTGACCTCGGCCTCTGTCATGGCGCTCAATGCGTCCAGATAGCGGGTAGCGGGGATGACATCGGTGCAGGGCATCGGGGCAACGGCCGGCGGTCCGATCTGGAACCAGGGATAGGGCGCACGGATCGACGCCCGATAGCGGTGGCACGGCGTGTGTCCGGCGATCTGACCGGCGGCGGGAAAGCCCAGCGTGGCGTGCAACCGGGCAGGGCGTCCCTGGAACTCGGTCAACCGCCAATATGTTCCGGTGCCGGCATAGCGCGACAGGGTTTCATTCGTGGCGCAACCGGCCAGACCCGCTGTCAGGGTCAGCGCAATCAGGGCCAGCGCAATGGCCCATGCCGTCGCGATCGGACCCGGTTGACCCGAACCGGGGCACGGGCAGGCAGAACGGCCGGTGGCATCACATAGGTCTCTCTGCTCGGTCCGGGGCGCGCCCGGATGGCGCGCAAGGAAGAGGTGCCGGGTTGTCCGATGCGAGGACGGTTCGCCGCCCCGGACCCCGGCACCGGTACGCGTCAGCCCAGCAGGCGGCGCGATATGACCTGGGCCTGGATTTCCGCAGCACCTTCAAAGATGTTCAGGATTCGGGCGTCGCACAGAACCCGCGAGATCTTGTATTCCATGGCAAAGCCATTGCCGCCATGGATCTGCAACCCGTTGTCGGCCGCTGCCCAGGCGACGCGGGCGCCCAGCAGCTTGGCCATGCCGGCTTCGAGATCGCAGCGCCGGCCTTCGTCCTTTTCCCGGGCGCTGAAATAGGTCAGCTGGCGGGCGATCATCAGTTCGACCGCCATCATCGCCAACTTGCCCGAGACGCGCGGGAATTCGATCAGCGATTTGCCGAATTGTTTGCGGTCCTGCGCGTATTGCATCGAGATATCCAGCGCCGACTGCGCCACGCCGATGGCGCGGGCCGCGGTCTGGATGCGGGCGGATTCAAAGGTTTCCATCAACTGCTTGAAGCCGCGCCCTTCTTCGCCACCCAACAGGTTCTCGCCCTTGACGTGGAAATCGTCAAAGCCGAGCTCGTATTCCTTCATGCCGCGATAGCCCAGAACCTCGATCTCGCCGCCGGTCATGCCGGGGGTGGGAAAGGGATCGTCGACCGTACCGGGGGTTTTCTCGGCCAGAAACATGCTGAGCCCGCGATGGTCGGTGGTGGCGGGATCGGTGCGCGCCAACAGCGTCATCACATGGGTGCGCGCGGCATGGGTGATCCAGGTCTTGTTGCCGGTGACGCGATAATCGTCGCCATCCTTGACCGCACGGGTGCGCAGGCTGCCCAGGTCCGAGCCGGTATTGGGTTCGGTGAAGACCGCCGTCGGCAAGGTTTCGGCGCTGGCGATGCGCGGCAGCCATTTCGCCTTTTGCGCGTCGGTGCCACCACACAGGATCAGTTCGGCGGCGATCTCGCTGCGGGTGCCCAGGCTGCCGACACCGATATAGCCGCGCGACAATTCCTCGGACACCACGCACATCGACGCCTTGGACAGACCGAACCCGCCATATTCCTCGGGGATGGTCAGGCCAAAGACGCCCATTTCGGCCAGTTCCTCGATCACCTCGATCGGGATCAGCTCGTCCTTGAGATGCCAGTCATGGGCAAAGGGTTCGACCTTTTCCACCGCATAGCGGCGAAACTGTTCGCGGATCATCTCGAGCTCGTCGTCCAACCCCGAGGCCCCGACCATGATATTGGCGGAATGTTCCTGCATCAGCTCGACCAGGCGGGTGCGGGCGGCCTGGGTGTTGCCCGCGCTCATCAGGGTCTGCACCTCGGCGCATTGAAAGCCCGACAGGGCGTCCCACCCGAGGCCCATTTCCTGCAAACGCAGGATTTCGCCCTGGTTCATCGGGATACCGCCGGCGATCTGGTGCAGATATTCGCCAAAGGCGATCTGCAGGATCAGCTGCTCGGTCTCGCCGAATTTTCCGTCTGCGGTCAGCCGTTCGGCCCAGCCCTGCATCTGTTGCAGGCTTTCGACATAGGTGGCCAGCCAGGCCAGCCCGTGTGCCGCAGTCTGATTCGCCTCGATCAGAGCGCCGGAGACGCGGCCATCCTGGGTGACCATGTCGCGCAGCCGTGCGCGCGCGATGTCCAGAACACCCTGAACCGGGGCGATCGCCGCGCCGGTCAATGCCAGTAGATCGGGCAGGATCACCGCCCCGTTTTCCCGAGTTGTCATTTGCAGATCCCGTCCGTCATGTGCCATGAATCAAGTCCTGTTCTTCCCGTGGTCGGTCCTAGTCATTTCGCAGGTGCAGCGCAACAAAAATACGCTGGAAACGTCGAAGAGGATCAAAAGTTGCGTGACAAGTTACTGCAATGCGGCATCCTCAAGGGGTGATATGGCGCTGAAATGACCGAAATCCTCAGTTTTCTGACGCCCGGCCTGAGTTGGGGCGAATTTTCGCTGGCTTTGGCCATCACCTGCCTTGCCGGGTTGGTCAAGGGGCTGGTCGGGTTCGCGCTGCCGATGATCGTGGTTTCGGGGCTGGGGATGTTCCTGGCGCCCGAGATCGCTCTGGCCGGATTGATCCTGCCGACCCTGGTCGCCAATGGCATTCAGGCGCTGCGGCAGGGGCCGCGCGCCGCACTGCAGTCAATCCGCCGGTTCGGCGTTTTTCTGGGCGTCGGTCTGGTGTTTCTGCTGGCCAGCGCCCAATTGGTCCGGGTGCTGCCGCAATCCGCCCTGCTTCTGATGATCGGTCTGCCGATCGTGGCCTTTTCGCTGTTTCAATTGGGCGGACTCAAGTTTTCCCTGAACGGCGCGAACCGGCGCATCGAGGCGCTGATCGGAGCGGTCGCCGGGTTTATCGGTGGCATGTCGGGCATCTGGGGACCGCCAACCGTGGCCTATCTGACCGCCCTGAACACCCCCAAGGGCGAACAGATGCGGGTGCAGGGCGTGATCTATGGGCTGGGGGCCGTCGCCCTGTTCGCGGCGCATCTGGGGTCGGGGGTGTTGCGGGCCGAGACATTGCCCTTTTCGGTCACGCTGATCGCGCCGGCGGTGCTGGGCATGTGGCTGGGTGGGTGGTTTCAGGACCGGATCGAGCAAAACACCTTTCGCAGGGCCACGCTGTTCGTGTTGCTGATCGCCGGTCTGAATCTGACCCGGCGCGGCCTGTTCGGCTGAGCGCGGGCATCTTTCGGACATTCCCCCGCGTGCGGACCGCGCCGGCATGCAACGATCGGCAGTCCCGTCCCGGAATCGGGTACCACCCGCGCGGATGGGGAACAAAAAAGCGCCCCGCAGGGCGCTTTTCGTGTTTTGAATTGACGGGGCGCGTCAGCCGATGGCGGCGGCTTTCACGTCCTCGTCGATATAGGGCAGGTACTGCTCGAAATTGCCGGCGAACATGTCCACCAGCTTGGCCGCCTGCCGGTCATAGGCCTCTGGATCGTCCCAGGTGCGGCGCGGGTCCAGCAGCACTTCGGCCACGCCCGGCACGCTGACCGGGACTTCAAAGCCGAAATTGGCGTCCTTGCGGAACTCGGCCTCGGCCAGCGATCCGTCCAGAGCGGCGCTGAGCAGTGCGCGGGTGGCCTTGATCGGCATGCGGCTGCCAACGCCGTAGGACCCGCCGGTCCAGCCGGTGTTGACCAGCCAGCAGGTGGCGCCGTGCTGGGCGATCTTTTCGCGCAGCAGGTTGCCATAGACCTCGGGACGGCGTGGCATGAACGGCGCGCCGAAACAGGTCGAGAAGGTCGGCTGGGCCTCGGTGACGCCCCGCTCGGTGCCGGCCATTTTCGAGGTAAAGCCGGACAGGAAATGATACATTGCCTGGGCCGGGGTCAGCCGCGCGATCGGCGGCAACACGCCAAACGCGTCGCAGGTCAGCATGATGATGTTCTTGGGATGCCCACCGGTGCCGGTATCCGAAGCATTCGAGATATAGTGCAGCGGATAGGCACAGCGCATGTTGGCTGTCAGGCTGTCATCCTCGAAATCCGGAATACGGGTCTCTTCGTCATACACCATGTTCTCGATCACGGTGCCGAACTTGCTGGTGGTGGCATAGATTTCCGGCTCGGCTTCGGGGCTCAGATTGATGGTCTTGGCGTAACAGCCGCCCTCAAAGTTGAAGACGCCGCGATCGGACCAGCCATGTTCGTCGTCCCCCAGCAGGATGCGGTCGGGATCCGCCGAAAGCGTGGTCTTGCCGGTGCCCGACAAACCAAAGAAGATCGCCGAATCCACCGCGTTGCCGGGGGCGTGGTTGGCCGAGCAGTGCATCGGCATGACGCCTTTGTCCGGCAGCATGTAGTTCATCAGCGAAAAGATAGATTTCTTGTTTTC
The DNA here is from genome assembly GCF_042687825.1 of Sedimentitalea sediminis. Classification (NCBI taxonomy): domain Bacteria; kingdom Pseudomonadati; phylum Pseudomonadota; class Alphaproteobacteria; order Rhodobacterales; family Paracoccaceae; genus Sedimentitalea; species Sedimentitalea sediminis. The sequence continues at coordinate 94,902 of NZ_JBHUQE010000011.1, forward strand.
GCCGGCATATTCGGTGTTGGCCACCAGGATCAGCTTGCGATCGAAGTTCATCGCGATGACGGTGTCGCTGCGGCATCCGTGACGTTCCGGGTCGGCCTTGAAGCTGGGGCAGTTGATCACCGTGTATTCGGCGGTGAACGTGTCCAACTCGTCGCGATCCGGACGGCGGAACATGTTGCGGATGAAAAGGCTGTGCCAGGCCAGTTCGGTCACCAGGCGCACGTTCAGCCGATAGATCGGGTCGGCACCGACGAACATGTCCTGAACGAAATATTCCTTGCCCTTCATATGGGCGATCATGTCATCATAGAGCCGGTCAAAAGCATCCGGTTCCATTGCCGCGTTGTTGTCCCACCAGATCGTATCCTGGGTGGTTGCGGACCGGACGACATGTTTGTCTTTGGGCGAGCGGCCGGTGAACTTGCCGGTTTCCACCATGAATGACCCGCCCAGGCCCAACGCACCTTCGCCCAATTTCAGGGCCGCCTCTATGATTGCGGGTTCCAATAGGTTGTAGTGAACATTTTCCACCCCTTCGATGCCCTGATCTTCGAGGCGAAATTTCGGGTTTACCCGTCCAGCTGTCATGAGGTCGTTTCTCCTGTGTCGGCGCGGTCTTTTCGAATTCGGGTACCCTGCCGGGCACGGCGGTCAGCGCGCCATGGCGCAGGCTTTAACACGCGGCCTTGAGAACTGAACAGGGCGGTTTGGCGCAGTTAGCGCAACCACGGCCATCTTTAGCGCAACCACGATTTCACAGATCGGCGATCCGGACGAGCTTTGAGGCGCAATTCAGTCATTCCTAACGATTGTTTGCCCAGACTGGCCAAACCCATCCGGGTGATTCGCATGCGGGCACGGAACCGATGCGGCAAACGATGGCGAATGGTGAAAGCGGCCTGGGTGCCGGGCAGAATAGGGGCATATCAGATGTCAAAGATCGCATTGGTCGATGATGACCGGAATATCCTGACATCGGTGTCGATGACACTCGAGGCCGAGGGGTTCGAGGTCGAGACCTATAACGACGGACAGGCCGCGCTGGACGCGTTCAACAAGAAAATGCCGGACATGGCGGTTCTGGACATCAAGATGCCGCGCATGGACGGGATGGACCTGTTGCAGCGCCTGCGCCACAAGACGCAGATGCCGGTGATCTTCCTGACCTCTAAGGATGATGAAATCGACGAGGTTCTCGGCCTGCGCATGGGGGCTGATGACTATGTCAAGAAACCGTTTTCGCAGCGGCTGCTTGTCGAACGGATTCGGGCGCTGCTGCGTCGGCAGGACGCCGTCGCAGGCGATGCCGAAGGGGCGGGCGGCGAAGCAAAAGTGATGGAGCGCGGGCATCTGCGCATGGACCCGCTGCGTCATGCGGTCAGCTGGAAGGGCCGGGACGTGTCGCTGACGGTGACAGAATTTCTGCTGCTGCAGGCCCTGGCCCAGCGGCCCGGCTTTGTCAAAAGCCGCGATCAGTTGATGGATGTCGCCTATGACGATCAGGTCTATGTCGACGACCGGACCATCGACAGCCACATCAAGCGGCTGCGCAAGAAGATGCGCAGCGCGGATGACGGTTTTTCGGCGATCGAGACATTGTACGGGATCGGATATCGTTACAACGAAGAATAGATCGGGCTATGAATATCGCCGCCAGGGCATTCGGGCGTTTCACGACACCGCCACACCAGGAAACCGAAAAGCCCGTTGTGACGGATACAGGGTCCGATGCGTCTCGATCTGTCGCAGAGTCGGCCGAGACCACGGCCCGGCCCAAACCTGCCTGGCGTGCCTATTTCACGCTGAAAGCCTCGCCGCTGGCGCACAAGATCATCATCTTCAACCTGATCGCGCTGAACGTCCTGGTGGCCGGCATTCTCTATCTGAACAACACCCGCGAAAGTTTGGTGCAGCAGCGCGCCAGCGCGCTGGTGGGGGATGCCGAACTGGTCGCGAACGTGTTCGAGGCGCGCCTGCCGGCATCGGGTCCGGCTTCGCAATGGGCCGACGGGGCCAATGTTTCCGCGATTCTGGAACTCTTGAGCCTGCGTAACGGTATAGAGGTATTCGTCTTCGATCGCAGCCATGTCCTGGTCGGTCGCACCCGCGTTGACAATCAGAGCGAGGCGTTGACGGCGCTGGCTCCGAAGGAACTTGGGCCGACGCTGATCAGTGATGGCATGGCTGCGTTGTGGAATGGCATTCTGGCTGTGTTTCATGCCAGTGACGCGCGGGGCTCGGCGACGATAGAGGATCAGATGCGCAAGCTGATCCCGGCCACCATCGCCAAGGGCACCCAGGTCCGAACCGGGCTGGACACGTCGGGCGGAGCGGTGATCTCGGCCGCGACACCGATTCTGTGGAACGGCATTCCGGTCGGCATTGTCGGCGTCGCCAGTCCTTCGGGCGAGATCGACGCGCTGGTGCGGGGTGAGCGCGAGCGCGTGCTGCAGATGTTCGTCGTTGCGACACTTGTTTCGATCGGCCTCAGCCTGGTTTTGGCTTCAACCATTGCCACGCCGTTGTCCGATCTTGCCGCAGCCGCCGAATTGGGACGCGACCGCAATTCCCGCAATACCCAGCCGGGGCGCATCCGCATTCCGGACCTGTCCGGACGTCCGGACGAGATCGGGCGCCTGTCCCTCGCGCTGCGCGGCATGGTGTCCGCGCTCTACAGCCGGATCGAAAGCAACGAACAATTCGCGGCCGACGTTGCACACGAGATCAAGAACCCTCTGGCCAGCCTGCAATCGGCGGTGGGCACGTTGCGCATGATTCAGGCCGAAGACAAACGCGTCAAACTCTTGAACGTGATCGAACATGATGTGCGCCGGCTGGATCGGCTGGTCAGTGACATCTCGAATGCCTCGCGGCTGGATGCGGAATTGGTGAAAGAAGAAGAAGAGACCTTTGACCTGTTGAAAATGGTCACCAATCTGAACCAGTATCTGGGCGAGGATTCGCGCGCGAAAGGGATCGAGTACATTACCGACCTGCCCAAGACACCGATCATGATACAGGGCCTTGAAGCGCGTCTGGCGCAAGTCTTTGTGAATCTGATCAGCAATGCCATTTCCTTTTGCGAAGAAGGCGATGCCGTGCGTGTCTGGGCGCGCAAGCGACAGAACCGCGTGCTGGTGGTGGTCGAGGATACCGGACCCGGCATTCCAGAGCAGGCTCTGACCAAGGTTTTCAGGCGATTCTATTCCCAGCGCCCGGACGAACATTTCGGCAACAATTCGGGGCTGGGACTGGCGATTTCAAAGCAGATCGTCGAGGCGCATGGCGGCGTCATCTGGGCCGAAAACATCCGGCCGACCTCGGCGGATTTCACCTCGGCTCCGCTGGGCGCGCGATTCGTCGTGGGCCTGCCGGTCTGATCCCGTGACCGACGGTTTCGGCCCGCGCGAAACACCGCATGAAATACTGCACGCCAGCTGTGTCGCCGTCGCCGATCGCGGTGCACTGATCATCGGACCTTCGGGCAGCGGCAAGTCGACCCTCGCCCTGTCCCTAATGGCATACGGGGCCAGTCTGGTTGCCGACGACCGGGTAGCGCTGGAGCGGGTGAACAACACGGTGATCGCGTCCGCGCCGGCGCCCATCCGGGGCCTGGTTGAGGCGCGCGGAATCGGTTTGCTGACCTGCGACACGGTCGGCCGGGTGCCGGTGACCGTGGTGGTGGATATGGCAAACTCGGAAACGACAAGATATCCCGACAAGCGCACGATTCCCTTGCTGGGGCAGCCGATGGCCCTGTTGCATCGTGTCGATGGCGTGCATTTCGCGCCGGCGTTGATGCAGTTTCTCAAATCGGGAAGGTACGAGAGCGAATGAGCCAGAACGACAGCGACACGATCCGGGTGGTCCTGGTCACAGGTCCGTCGGGAGCTGGCCGTTCGACGTCGATCAAGGTGCTGGAGGATCTGGGGTTCGAGGCGATTGACAATCTGCCCTTGCACCTGATGCCGCGATTGTTGGACGGACCCGGGCCGCACCGCCCTCTTGCCTTGGGAGTGGACACGCGAAACCGTGATTTCTCGACCGCTGCTCTGCTCGATCTGATCGAGCAACTGGCGCGACGCTCGGCCACGGACCTGTCGGTGCTGTATCTCGATTGCCAGAGCGACATCCTGCTGCGGCGCTTCTCGGAAACCCGGCGCCGGCACCCGCTGGCACCGGCGGAATCGCCAGAGATCGGCGTCGCCAGAGAACTCGATCTGATGACCCCGATCCGCGACATCGCCGATGCCCTGATCGACACGTCCGAACTGAACGTTCACCAGTTGCGCGCCGAGATCGAGCGGCGGTTTCTGACCGGCGCCGGTGGTCGGCTGGCGGTGTCAGTCCAATCGTTTTCCTACAAGCGCGGGCTGCCACGCGGTATCGACATGGTGTTCGACTGCCGCTTTCTCCGCAATCCCTATTGGCATCCGCCGCTGCGGATGCTGGATGGGCGGGACCCGCGAGTTGTGGCCCATGTGCGTGCTGACGATCGGTTCGACTCGTTTTTCGACCGTGTGCTGGATCTGACGCAAATGCTGTTGCCCGCCTATGTCGAAGAGGGCAAGTCGCACCTGTCCATCGCCTTTGGCTGCACCGGTGGGCAACACCGGTCCGTGGTTCTGGCAGAAACCCTGGCCAAGGCCCTTGCAGAGGCGGGGCAGCAAGTGTCAATTAGGCACCGCGAACTGAACGGTCGCCAAGCGAATGAGAGGCCCAGTTGATCGGAATCGTGATCGTGGCACATGGCGGTTTGGCCAGGGAATACCTGGCCGCGATCGAACATGTCGTCGGGGTACAGCCGGGTATGCTGGCTGTGGCGATCGAAGCAGAGCACGACCGGGACGAGAAGCAGATCGAGATCTGCGAGGCCGCGGATGCGGTGGATGCCGGAGATGGCGTTGTTGTGGTGACCGATCTGTTCGGCGGTTCCCCCTCGAACCTGAGCTTGCGGGCCTGCACACCGGACAATCGGCGGATCCTCTATGGGGCAAATCTGCCGATGCTGATCAAGTTGGCAAAATGCCGCCAGATGCCGGTTGCGGATGCCGTGCGTGCGGCAATGGAAGCCGGCCGGAAATACATAAACACGCAGAACATAAGCATTCAATAAGAGCCTTTTGCCAACATGACCGAGCGCAGTTTGAAGATCATCAACGAAAAAGGCCTGCACGCGCGAGCCTCGGCCAAGCTGGTCGAGGTCGTCGAAGGGTTCGACGCGCGCGCCGAGGTATCGCGCGATGGCTTGTCAGCATCGGGGGACAGTATTATGGGTCTTCTGATGCTGGCGGCATCCAAGGGGATGACGATCGACGTTCATACCTCGGGGCCGGATGCCGACGCATTGGCGGTAGCGATCGAAGCGCTGGTCGCGGATAAATTCGGCGAGGGGTACTGACCACCCGCCGGCTGCGCGAAGGACGGGATGGGATAGTGGCGGAGTCCGCACAAGACAGCACACCGGCCGCCGTGCCGGACGGCGAATCGCCGCAAGGCGAGATCTATGACCGCCGCACACTGACCTATGCCAATTCTTTTGACGATCGCTGGACCTCGCTGGCCATCCGCGCCATCGAATGGTGCACCGGAAAGATCACGATTCTGCGAATGGTCAGCCGGTTTGAGAAAACCAACGAACAGTATCGCGGACAGAAGTTCTGGCGCGGCGCGCTGAATGTCATGGGTATTCAGTTGAAAACCCCGGCTGAACAGCTTGCGCATATCCCCGCGGACGGACCGGTGATCGTGGTGGCCAACCATCCGCACGGGATGGTCGACGGGATGATCTTTGCCGATCTGATCGGGCGCGTCCGCCAGGATTACAGAATTCTGACACGCTCGGTTCTGACGGGCCTGGACGAAGCGGCGACATCCTTCATGATCCCGGTGCCGTTTCCGCACGATCCCGAGGCACAGAGCAAGATGGTCGAGATGCGCGCCAAGACCATGGCGCATCTGAAACAGGGCGGTGTCGTGGCATTGTTTCCCTCTGGTGTCGTGATGTCGTCGGACAGCTGGTTCGGACCGGCCATCGAGCGGGAATGGAACGTCTTTACCGCCAAGCTGATCCGGCGCTCGGGTGCCACAGTCGTGCCGATCTATTTTCCCGGGCGCAATTCCCGCGCCTATCAAATCGCAAACCGGATTTCTCCGGTCCTGCGGCAAGGGTTGTTGCTGCATGAAATCGTCCGCTCATGCAACAAGCCGCAGGCGCCGATCATCGGCGCGCCGATCAGCGAGGCGGACATGGCGCTGCTGGAAACCGACCCGCGCGGGTTCATGGCGTGGTTGCGACAGCACACGCTGAATCTGGGGCGTTCCGCTAAAAGATAGACAGAACGGGCAGCACCGGATCGCGGTTGCCGCCGAATTGGGGCCTGTCTGGCGGTGCCTGGTGTTTAGCGGGTCGGAACCGGCACTTCGCCGCGATAGTCATAGAAACCGCGCTGAGCCTTGCGGCCCAGCCAGCCGGCCTCGACATACTTGGTCAGCAGCGGACAGGGGCGGTATTTGGTATCCGCCAGCCCGTCATGCAGCACGTTCATGATCGCCAGGCAGGTGTCCAGACCTATAAAGTCTGCCAGTTCCAGCGGACCCATCGGATGGTTGGCGCCCAGCTTCATCGACTGGTCGATGGACTGCACGTTGCCGACGCCCTCGTACAGCGTATAGACCGCCTCGTTGATCATCGGCATCAGGATGCGGTTGACGATGAACCCGGGGAAATCCTCGGCGCTGGCGGCCGTCTTGCCCAGGCGGTCCACGACCTCGCGGCAGGCGTCATAGGTGGGCTGGTCGGTCGCGATCCCGCGGATCAGTTCCACCAGTTGCATCACCGGCACCGGGTTCATGAAATGGAATCCCATGAAGCGTTCCGGCCGATCCGTCCTGCTGGCCAGCCGGGTGATCGAGATCGACGAGGTGTTCGAGGTCAGAATCGTGTGCGGCTGCAGATGCGGCTGCAGGTCTTCGAAAATCGCCTGTTTGACGCTTTCGCGCTCGGTGGCGGCCTCGATGACCAGATCCATGGCCCCCAGATCGGGCAGGGTCAGAGTCGTGTCGATCCGCGACATCGCGGCTTTTGCCGCGGCCTCGGTGATCTTGCCGCGCGCGACCTGGCGCGCCATGTTGCCCTCGATCCCCGCCAGGGCGGCATCCAGAGCATCCTGGCTGATGTCGTTCAACAGCACGTTATATTCCGCCAGAGCCATGACATGGGCAATGCCGTTGCCCATCTGTCCCGCACCGATCACGCCGATAGTCTGAATGCTCATGTCCCCGCCTTTCGTCTTGCGTCGAGGCGACCATATCGGTCGCGGGCAGGCGGGGACAAGAGGCAGAAACCACAACAGTTTGCGGCAAATGATCCAGTTAGCCGAATCGCAACGTTTGTCGATCAAATCTGGTTGCGGGTGAACTGAAATTTTTGGTGGGTAAGATGAGTTTTGAAGTACCAGGCGCAGGTGCGCTTGACGAAGCGCCATGTCGTTATGGCGCCTCCAGATTGCCGGTCCGCGGACCGCGCAGATCCCTGGAACAGCCATATGTGGCGATTTTGGGCAGCAGCGATACGTATGGCCGGTTCATCGACCGGCCGTTTCCGGCGTTGATCGAATCCGCGCTGGACCTGCCTTGCATCAATCTGGGCTGCGCGAATGCCGGGGTCGATGCCTTTCTCAATGACGACGATCTGATGGAGATCTCTGCCGGGGCCGAGGTAACGGTGGTGCAGGTGATGGGCGCGCAGAATTTGACGAACCGGTACTACCGGGTGCATCCGCGGCGCAATGACCGGTTTCTGGCCGCCACGCCGATGCTCAGCGCGATCTATCCCGAGGTCGATTTCACCGACTTTCATTTCAACAAGCACATGCTGATCACGCTGCACGCTCTGTCCGCAGAGCGTTTTGCGGCGGTGCGCCGCGAGTTGCAGTCGATCTGGGTGGCGCGCATGCGTCTGTTGTTGCGCAAGACCGGGCAAAAGACCCTGTTGTTGTGGCTGCGATATCGCAACGCCAAGGGGCCGTTGGGCGCAGACCCCTGGATGGTGACGCGCGATATGCTGGCGCAGCTCGAACCCGATGCGGACGGCATTCTGGAAATTCCGGTGACGCTGGCCGGTCCGGCCGGCGAGACGCCGCACATGCATTTCGGACCGCTGCAGGCGCCGGCGGCCGAACAGGCCATCGGTCCGGTTACCCATTCCGAAATCGCGCGACAGCTCGGTCAGGCGCTGTCCCGGGCCATGTAGGCCCGGGCGCAACCTGTCGGAGCTGCCCGCGCGTCTCAGCGCCCGAGGGTAAAGAACTCGTCGTTCGGGCGCATGCTGGTGACATTCGCCATGCGGTTGGACAACCCGAAAAAGGCCGAGATCGCGGCGATGTCCCAGGCGTCCTCTTCATTGAAACCGTGGGATCGCAGCCTCTCGAAATCGGCCTCGCCAACCGCATAGGCCTGGTCCGAAACCTTGACGGCGAATTCCAGCATCGCCTTTTGACGGTCGGTGATGTCCGCCTTGCGGTAATTGACGGCGACCTGATCGGCAACCAGAGGATCCTTTGCCCGGACGCGCAGAATGGCGCCATGGGCAACCACGCAATATTGGCATTGGTTCAAGTTGCTGGTGGCCACGACGATCATTTCACGTTCGGCCTTTGTCAGATTGCCGGGCTTTTCCATCAGGGCGTCATGATAGGCCACGAAAGCGCGAAACTCGTCCGGACGATGCGCAAGAGTCAGAAACACGTTGGGAATGAAACCGGATTTTTCCTGAACCGTCAGAATGGTTTCGCGGATGTCATCGGGCATCTCCTCCAGCGAGGGCACGGGAAAGCGGCTGATGGCAGGGCTGGTCATGTCTTGGTCTCCGAAATGTCTGGCCGGTGCGCCAAAGGGCGTCAGGCCGGGGGGGTGGACCCCGGGACGGGGTCCGTCATCGGGGCTTGGTCAGCTGTTGGGGCGGACGCGGGCCGCGGTTTTGTCGGCAAAGGCCGCCAGTCGTGCGCGTGCGGCGGGCTGGGTATTGACCACGCCGGCGACCACGGATTCCGCATAGGCGGCATCCAGCGCCGACATGTTCTGCATGTGGCTGATCGCCGAGCAGATCGCGAAGTTCGTCAATGGCAGGTTGGCGGCCGCGCGCCGTGCCAGCTCCATCGCCTTGTCAAAGCTGGACCCGTCGGTCAGGTATTGGGCCATGCCCATGTCGACGGCCTCCTGACCCTGGTGAACCCTTCCGGTCAGCATCATGTCGATCATCCGCGCCTTGCCGACCAGATCGGCCACCCGGATCGTTGCGCCGCCACCGGTGAACAGACCGCGCTGACCTTCGGGCAGGGCGAAATAGGTGGTTTGATCCATGACGCGCACATGCGCGGCGCTGGCCAGTTCCAGACCGCCGCCAACCACGGCGCCCTTGAGCGCCGCAATCACCGGCACCCCGCCATATTCCATCTTGTTGAACGCCTCGTGCCAGCGCAGGCAGACATGCATGAAATCCGCCGGGCTGCGGTCTTCGTCGTGATGTTCGACCAGATCCAAGCCGGCGCAGAAATGTTCTCCCGCCCCGGCCAGCACGACCGCTTTCACATCCGCCCGCGCGGCATTGGAAAAGAAATCGACCAATTCTTCGATCGTGGCGGCATCCAGGGCATTGCGTTTCTGGGGGCGGTTCAAGGTCACCACCCAGACGCCATCATCTTGCGGATCGATGGCCAGGTTGGTGAAACGGGAGATATCGAGATCTAGGGGCATCGGTTTGACCTTTCGGGAATAGGGACAGGGGTTCGGGTTACAGGCACATCTCGCGCAGAGCGGCCTTTTTAATCTTGCCGGTCGCCGTCATCGGCATCTCGTCGACAAACACGGCGCGGTCCGGGATCGCCCAACGCGCGATGCGACCGGAATAGAGCGCAAGCACGTCTTCTGCGGTCACAGTGCTGCCGGGCCGGGCGAGCAGGGCCAGCAGCGGCCGTTCGCCCCATTTCTCGCTGGGTTCGGCGATACAGGCCGCCTGGGCGATCGCCGGGTGTTCCAGCGCGATGTTTTCCAGTTCGATCGACGAAATCCATTCGCCGCCGGACTTGATGACATCTTTCGAGCGGTCGCGGATCTGCAAATAGCCATTCGCGTCGATCGTGGCGACATCGCCGGTGTCGAACCAGCCGTCCGGTGCGGCACTGTCTTCGGCGCGGAAATAGCGTTCGATCACCCAGGGGCCGCGGATCATCAGATGGCCCGAGCTTTGGCCGTCATGGGGCAGGACCTCGCCAGTGTCCTGGGTCAGCGCAAAGTCGGCACCGAATAACGGGCGGCCCTGGGTGGACAGAATGTCCAGCTGCGCGGCTTCGTCCAGTGTCGCGTGATGCGGCATCAGCCGGCAGACCGTGCCCAGCGGCGAGACCTCGGTCATCCCCCAGGCGTGACGGACCTCGACCCCCATCTGCTGAAAGGCGCGGATCATTGCGGCCGGGCAGGCGACGCCGCCGATCATGATTTCGCGCAGGGTGCTGAGGGGCAGACCGGATTTCGCGATGTGGTCGATCAGACCCTGCCAGACCGTGGGAACCCCCGCCGACAGGGTGACGCCGGCCGCCTCGCACAGCGCATGCAGCGCCTTGCCGCTGAGGTCGGCGCCGGGCAGAACGATGGCCGCGCCGGACAACAGGGCCGAATAGGGCAGGCCCCAGGCGTTGACATGGAACATCGGAACCACCGGCATCACCCGGTCCGAACAGGACATCGACAGCGCATCGGGGTGACAGCTGGACAACGCGTGCAACACTGTCGAGCGATGCGAATACAGGGCGCCCTTGGGGTGGCCCGTCGTGCCGGAGGTGTAGCAGAGGCCGCTGGCGGTGTTCTCGTCCAGCAGGGGCCAGGCGAAATCGTCCGGTACGGCGTGCAGCCAGGCGTCATACGCCTGCAAGGTATCGGTTGCGTCCCCGGTCAGGGCCACCCAATGCCGCACGTCCGGGCACAGGGGCTGCAGCGCCGCGACGGTTTCGGCGAAATCCGGATCAAAGAACAGCAGATCGTCCTGGGCGTGGTTGATGATATAGGCGATCTGATCCAGGTGCAGGCGCGGGTTGATCGTGTGGCAGACCGATCCGATCCCGGACACCGCGTAATACAGTTCCAGATGACGCGTGGTGTTCCAGGCCAGCGTACCGACCCGCGCGCCCGGCTGAACGCCATTGGCGCGCAGGCCGGTGGCCAGCCGCTTTACCCGTTCTTCGAACTGCGCATATGTCATCTCGCTCAACGTGCCGTTGCCAGTGGCCTCGATGATCCGCTGTTCAGGGCTGGTGCGCGCCGCATGTGTCAGGATCGACGAGATCAGCAGCGGCACCTGCATCATGTTTCCCATAAGGTGCATCGGTAATCCTTTCCGTGTTTGCCGGGTCGCGGCCGGTCTGGGCGCTCTATGCGCGTGCTTCGGGGTCAGAGTGGGGCCGACAGCAGGCTGTCCGCTCCGTCCACGATGCGCTCGCGCAGGGCGTCGGTTTCGATCAGAATATGCTCGGCGAAAAACCGCGCGGTGGCGATCTTTGCGTGCAAAAACGCGTCATCCGAACCCTGGTCCAGCGCCGCTTCGGCGGCCAGCAGGGACCGGCCCAGTTGCCAGCCGACGGCCAGGTTTCCGGCCAGCATCAGATAGGGTACGCTGCCCGCATAGGCAGTGTTCGGATCCTGCGGGCCAACCTGCAGCAGATGGTTGACCGCCGCCGTAAAGGCAGCGCGTGCCCGCGCCAGCCGCACCGAGACCGCCAGTGCATCGACCGATCCCTTGGCCAGCGCCTCTTCGGTTCGCAGGACCATCCGGGCCAGCCGGTGCGCGGTGTCGCCGCCATCGGCCAGGGTCTTGCGGCCCAGCAGGTCGTTGGACTGGATCGCGGTCGTGCCTTCATAGATCGGCAGGATCCGGGCATCGCGGTAATGCTGCGCCGCACCGGTTTCCTCGATAAAGCCCATGCCGCCATGCACCTGAACGCCGTCCGAGGCGACCTGGACCGCGCGTTCCGTGCAATAGCCCTTGACCAGCGGCACCAGAAAACCGGCGATCGCATCCGCCTCGGCCCGGATATCAGCAGTAGCGCCGTGGCGGGCCAGATCCTGCCAGCCGGCGGTGGCGATGGCCAGCGCCCGGCCGCCCTCGGTCAGGGCCCGCATGCGCAACAAGAGGCGGCGCACGTCGGGGTGCTGGATGATCGGAACCGACTCGGCAGTCGAGCCGTCGACCGGACGGCTCTGGACCCGTTCGCGGGCATAGTCCAACGCCTGCTGGCGGGCGCGTTCGGAGACCGCGATGCCCTGCAGCCCGACCGCATAGCGCGCCGCGTTCATCATGGTGAACATATAGCTCAGGCCGCGGTTTTCCTCGCCGACGATAAAGCCGGTCGCGCCCTCGTATTCCAGTACGGCGGTGGGGCTGGCCTTGACCCCCAGCTTGTGTTCGATGCTGACGCAGTGCAGATCGTTGCGCCGGCCCAGCGTGCCATCCGGTTGCACCAGCCTTTTGGGAACGATGAACAAACTGATGCCCTTGACCCCCTTGGGGGCGTCCGGCAGCCGGGCCAGCACCAGGTGGACGGTGTTCTCCGCCATGTCGTGTTCGCCATAAGTGACGAAAATCTTGGTGCCGGTGATGCGATAGCTGCCATCCTCGTGGCGCTCGGCGCGGGTGCGCAGCAAGGCCAGATCGCTGCCCGCCTGCGGCTCGGTCAGGTTCATGGTGCCGGTCCAGCGGCCACTGATCAGATGTTCCAGATAGGTTGCCTTTTGGGCGTCGGAACCGGCGGTCAGCAGGGCTTCGATGGCGCCCTCGGTCAGCAGCGGGCACAGCGCAAAGCTGACATTGGCGGCGTTCAGAATTTCGGTCGCGGCAGCACCGACCGCCCGNCGGCCACTGATCAGATGTTCCAGATAGGTTGCCTTTTGGGCGTCGGAACCGGCGGTCAGCAGGGCTTCGATGGCGCCCTCGGTCAGCAGCGGGCACAGCGCAAAGCTGACATTGGCGGCGTTCAGAATTTCGGTCGCGGCAGCACCGACCGCCCGCGGCAATCCCTGACCGCCATGGTCGACAGGATGCGGCAGACTTTGCCAGCCCATATCGACGAACTGTTTGTAAGCATTTGAAAAACCGTCTGGCAGGATCACCTTTTCGCCATCAAAGCGCGATGCGGCCTGATCGCCCGGCGCATTCAGCGGCGCGATCTCTTCGGCGCAGAACCGTCCGAATTCCTCAAGCACTGCCGACACGTCCTCGAGATCCAGCTCCGCATAGGCTGGCAGGGTGCCGATGTCGGACCAGGTCGACAGATGTTCGATACAGAAGAGAATGTCGCGAATGGGCGCTTCGTATTTCACCGGCCAACCTCCTGGGCGTTTGCGTCATGGCTGTATTCTTGCCCGAAAACGAATTGGACGCTATCACCTTCACGGACGCAAGATTTGCAAAAAGTGACAAAACCTGCTGTCCTGCGATCCCATGAAACCGTCGCATTCCCCGCCGAGTCTTTCGACCGTCTCGCATGCGTTCATCCAGGATTGGCTGGGGGTGCTGCAGGCGCATTGTACGCCGGCGCAATTGCAGAGGTTTCTCGATGAAACCGACCTGGCATCGGGTGCCGATCAACCGTTGGCGCGGGTGACGCATGATCAGATCGTGCGCCTGTATCAGCTGGTCGCGGTCGAAACCGGCGACGAGATGATGGGTCTGTGGAGCCGCCCGATCCGCAAGGGCGCGCTGAAACATCTCTGTGTTTCGGTGCGCGGTGCCGCCTCACTGGGGGGCGCGCTGTATCGTTTCGCCACATTCTGGAACCTGTTGCTGGACGACTATTTTCTCGAACTGCAGGAAGACGGAGACATCCTGCGCCTGCGTATTCGGCCAAATGCCACGCCGGTGCCGAACCGGTTCGGGCACATGCTGCTGCTCAAGCTGAACCATGGCATCACGTCCTGGCTGGCCGGGCGGGAACTGCCGCTGCGCGAAGTCGGGTTCGTGTTTCAGCGCCCGGAATTCGCCCAGGATTATCCGATCCTGTTTCCCGCGCCGGTGCGGTTCGGTCAGCCCTGTTCCTATATCGGGTTCGACCGCGGGCTGGGCGGGCTGGAAATGTCGCGCACGGATGCCGAGATGCAGGAGTTCCTGCAACGCGCGCCGAGAGACTGGATTTTCACCAGCTATCGCGAGCACGCGCTGTCGTTGCGGATACGCGAGTTTCTGTTTCTGTCCGACAACCTGGATTTCCGCCTCAAGGATGCCGCCCGCGCGCTGAACATGACGCCGCGCACCCTGATGCGGCGGCTGGACGATGAACAGACCTCGTTCCGGGCCATCCGGGACGGGCTGCGCCGCGACACCGCGATCCGCGAACTGACCCAGGGCAGCAAGAGCCTGGAAGCGATTTCACAGGATGTGGGGTTTTCCTCGGCGGCCAGCTTTCACCGGGCGTTCCGGACCTGGACCGGCATGACACCTGGCAGCTATCGGCGCAAGCAGCGGCGCGGGACCGTGGGGCCGTGACCAAGCGGCGCAGGGTCTAGTCGAGGCGCTTGCGGTCGGGTTTCTGGGTGCCGCCCCGGGTGGCCAGATCCTGCAGGATCGGACAGTCGGGACGCTGGTCTCCGGCGCATTCGGCCACCAGCGTGGACAGGGTTTTGCGCATCTGTTCCAGCTCGTTCAGCTTTTGGTCGATGCGCTGCAAGTGTTGGCGCGCGACCGCCTTGACGTCGGCGCTGGCGCGGCTGTGGTCGTTGTACAGGGCCAATAGGGTCCGGCAATCGTCGATGGAAAAGCCCAAGGACCTGGCCCGCCCGAGAAAGGTCAGCTTGTGCAGGTCCGTCTCGCGGAACCGGCGATAGCCATTTGACATGCGCTGGGGCGAGATCAGCCCGATCCCTTCGTAATACCGGATCGTCTTGGCCGGCAGGCCCGACAGGCGTGACACGTCTCCGATATTCATGTGCGGGTCCTCCGGTTGAGTTTCGCTGGGGTCCTATTCGGCGGCCTGTGGCTGCAGGCGCGCCGCTGCACCTGACGCTTCGCCGGGCTCGGACAGGGCCGGCGGGATCAATCGCAGCCGCAGCGCGTTGGTCAGCACAAAGACACTGGACAGCGCCATCGCCGCCGCCGCCAGAACCGGCGACAACATCAGGCCAAAGGCCGGATACAGCAGACCGGCGGCGACCGGGATCAGCGCGGCATTGTAGCCAAAGGCCCAGAACAGGTTCTGCCGGATGTTGCGCATGGTGCGGGCCGACACGTCAAATGCGTTCACAACACCCAGCAGATCGCCGGACATCAGCACCACATCCGCCGCTTCGATGGCCACATCCGTACCGCTGCCGATGGCGATGCCCACATCCGCATGCGCCAGTGCCGGCGCATCGTTGATGCCGTCGCCGACAAAGGCCACCTTGCGTCCGCCCTGTGCCAGATCGGCCAGGGCGGCGACCTTGCCGTCTGGCAGAACCTCGGCGATCACCTGATCAATGCCGATCTCGTCGGCAATGGCCTGGGCGGTCGCCCGGTGGTCGCCGGTGATCATGGCCACCTGCAATCCCATCCCGTGCAGGGCCGCAATGGCCTGCCGGCTGGTCGGCTTCAGCGGATCGGACACGGCGATCAGGGCAGCGATCTGTCCGTCGATGGCGACAAACAGCGGGGTGTGGCCCCGCGCGGCCAACTGGCTGGCTTTGTCCTGAAAGCCCTGCAGGGGTACGTTCTCGCGGTGCATCAGACGGTCGGCACCCACCAGGACCCGATGTCCGGCGACGCTGGCACAGAGGCCGTAGCCGGTAATCGATTCGAATTCCTCGATCTCGGGCAGGGCGATTTCGGCCGCTTGGGCCGCCCGCAGGATGGCCTGCGCGATCGGGTGTTCCGAGCGGCTTTCCACCGCCGCCGTCAGCGCCAGGACCTGGTCGCGCTGAAACCCGGCGGCCGGGATCAGCTCGGTCAGTTCCGGCTGGCCCTGTGTCAGCGTGCCAGTCTTGTCCAGCGCAACGACATGCGCGGCCTGCAGGCCCTGCAACGCGTCGCCCTTGCGAAACAGCACGCCGATCTCGGCGGCGCGCCCGGTGCCGACCATGATCGAGACCGGCGTGGCCAGTCCCATCGCGCAGGGACAGGCGATGATCAGCACCGCGACCCCGGCGACGAGCGCATGGGACAGGGCCGGCGCGGGACCCAGCACCAGCCAGGCGACCACCGTCAGCAGCGCCAGACCCAGAACCGCCGGTACGAACCACAGGGTGATGCGATCGACCAGGCCCTGGATGGGCAGCTTGGCCCCTTGGGCCTGTTCGACCATGCGGATGATCTGAGCCAGTGTCGTGTCGGCCCCGACGCGCGCGGCGCGGAACTGAAAGCTGCCGGTGCCGTTGACCGTGCCGCCGGTCACCGGATCGCCCGTGGTCTTGGCCACCGGCACCGGTTCGCCGGTGATCATGCTTTCATCGACATAGCTGTGGCCCTGCACGACCTCGCCATCGACCGCGATACGTTCGCCAGGGTGCACGGTCAGGATGTCGCCCGTCACCACCTGATCGGTGTCGATTTCCACCGTCCGGCCCTGGCGCAGCACATGGGCGGTGCGGCTCTGCAGTTTCAGCAGTTTGCGGATCGCCTGTCCGGTGCGCCCCTTGGCGCGAGCCTCCAGCGACCGGCCCACCAGGATCAGCACCACGATGACCGACGCGGCCTCGAAATAGACCGCGCGGGTGCCCGGCGGCAGCAGTCCCGGAAAAAAGGTCGCGATCACCGAAAACGCATAGGCGGCAAATGTGCCCAACGCCACCAGACTGTTCATGTCCGGCGCCCGGCGCAGCAAGGCCGGTATGCCGCTGGCATAAAACTGGCGGCCCGGCCCCGCCAGAACGGCGCTGGTCAGCAGAAACTGCAGGATCCAGCTGGTCTGGTGCCCGATCGTCTGACCGATCCAGTGATGAAAGGCCGGGACCGCGTGGCCGCCCATCTCCAGAACAAAAACCGGCAGGGCCAGCAGGGCCGCCAGCAGGGCCTGACGAGACAAGGTCCGGGCTTCGGCCTGTTTGCGCTGGCCGGTGTCGGGGGCGGCGACGGGATCGTCCAGCCGGGCCGGATAGCCCGTGTTCGCGGCCAGACGCAGCAGCGCGTCTGGCGTGACCTGCCCTTCGAGATAGGTGACCTCGGCACTCTCTGCGGCCAGGTTGACCTGCGCCGCAGTCACCCCCGGCATCGCGCGAAAGGTCCGTTCCAGCCGTCCCACGCACGAGGCACAGGACATCCCGGTCACCTGCATGCGCAGAGTCCGCAGGCGCGCGGGATAGCCGGCCTTTTCCACGGCCGCCACGGCTGCGGCTACGTCCGGCGTCCCCGCAAACGTGAGCAGAGCCGTGTCCGTGGCGGGGTTCACGGCCACCGTTCGGACACCGTCCAGCGCCCGCAGCGCCTTGTCGACACGGCTGGCGCATCCGGCGCAGGACATGCCCTGCAGCGTCATCCGAAGCTGTGTGTTTTCCGTCATCGGACTCATCCCCTGTCTGTCTTTGATAGATAGGTAATGCTTCCACCAACAGGAAGGTCAACGGCCGAAATCGGTTTTTCCACGTGCCGCGGGTGCGGTGCGCGATGTCACCGCGCACGCTGAATCGGCCTAAAGCGTTTCGAGATCAATTTGAGACATAGCCTGCAGCGTTGAAGTCATTCCAACGCTCTGTGGGATCCTATGGCTCGCGGATTTCACCAATTGCCTTGAAGACCGCCAAGACCGCTGTGAATGAGCGCGCCCCGATCGGGTCCGGATCGAAACGGATCAGGCGCCGTGACGCCAAGGCGGCATCACGTGGCGGACTTGGTCGGCAAGGCATGTCAGGGACTGACACGCCTTGCCGGGGGAGTGCGGCGGGCGACAGAAGCCACGCCGCGGGGAAAGTCGAGCGCGCCTAGGCCGCCGGGCGGTTCACTTCACGCTTCTTGCGCGAGGTGGTCTTGACGATCGCCTCGCCGTCCACGACCACCGCGCCATTGACGCGGCAGATCGTCTGCAGAACCGCGCGGTGACGCCCGTCGATCAGCTCCTTGACGGTGACCTCGGCATGCACGGTATCGCCGGGGCGGACAGGGCCAACGAAATTCATCTGCTGTGAGATATAGATCGTGCCCGGACCAGGCAGCCGGTTGGCCACGGCGGCCGAAATCGTGCTGGCGGTCAGAAATCCGTGCGCGATGCGGCCACCGAACGGGGTTTCGCGAGCGAATTCCTCGTTGATGTGAATGGCGTTGGTGTCGCCTGATGCACCGGCGAACAGGATGATATCGGCCTCGGTGATGGTCTTGGCAAAGGTGGCTGTCATGCCGATTTCGAGATCTTCGAAATCATAACCGTTCATTTCGTTCATTCGATCTGCTCCGTGGGTTCAGATGTGATTACATATTCGGATAGTTTGGTCC